>JAESUL010000050.1 GCA_016763115.1 Phycisphaerales bacterium
GCCCGTTCTCTAAGTAGACCTTCCAATCCGAACCCATACTCAGCCGTTTGAATTTCCCGGGCATATTCCGGACTCACGGTCGAAATCATATCGGCGTGCGTCAAAGCGCCCTTCATGAGGTTGAGTTTTCCGAAATGAGTGAGACCATCCCTGTGTTCGTAGCTCAAGCCTGTCAGGCGAAAATGATCAACACCATCCGCCACTATATTGGTCTGATAAATACCGACTCAAGCGCCGCATAGCCTCCCAATCCGCACACATCCGCTTGTTTAACAGGCAGTCTGTGATTTCAGTCACCAATGCAACGCGACCAATTCGATACTTAGATGGGGAGATTCCAACGGAGCCACCAGATGATTATCCGCGTCGCCGCAACACTACTCTGGATCTCGATCGCCGCACTCGGCGTTCACATGATGCGCAACAACGCACCATATACGCAATGGGCCGGCGCACAAACCAACAACCAGCAAGACCCTGGATTCTTTGAGAACTTCGCCAAAGACAGCATGCACTCAATGGGACCAACCACCACCGGGCGAATCCTCACCATCCTCGGCTCGTGCATGATCGCCGGCACCTGGTACCCCGTGACCAAACGCAAAAAATCCGCTGTCCTCATGGACACCCAGCACCTCACCGGCGGCGACGACCGAATCCTCATGGGCGAGGTCGCCGACGAACCGCACTATGAGTTCAAGGTCTAGCCCGCCAATCCCCTGATCATCCAGCCCCGCCGCCCAAGCCACCTGTGTCCGAGCCCGGCCCGTGCGCCCCGTGTCTCGCCCGAGCACGCATCGAAGACCCGCGCATCACCGAGTCTTTCCCAAATCGCTCGGTAATCACATCACCCACCCGATCAACCCGGCGCTGAACCTCGTTGGTCTCTTGGTCAAAGAGCCCCCCGCTGTCAGCGTGCTGTGTCAGTTGCGATACCCCCACACCGATCAGCCGCACCGGGCGATACCCCGCTGCCCACCGATCAAACAACCCACGCGCCGCGCGGTGGATCTCCGCTGTCTGGTCGCTCGGCTGATCGAGCGTCACCGACCGCGTCACCGTCTCAAAGTCCCCGAACCGCACCTTGATGGTGACCGTGCGCGCAAAGCGTGCATGCCGACGCAGCCGATAGGCCACATCCTCCGCCTGCCGAGCGATCATCGCGCGCACCTCGTCGGGGTCTTTCAGATCGGTCTCGAAAGTCTGTTCATGCGAGATCGACTTGGCCCCGCGATCCAGGCGCACCGGGCGATCATCCACGCCGTTGGCGTACCGGTGCAGCACCGAGCCATACTCGCCCAGCCTTGCCCGCAAGGTCTCCAGAGGCATCCGGCGGATATCGCCGATTGTGCGCACGCCAAGGCGACCAAGACTCTTCATCGTCGCCGGCCCCACCCCCGGAATCGCATCGGCGGGCATCGGATCGAGCACCTCATGAATCCGCGACTGCTCAATCACCATCAACCCATCAGGCTTGTTCATCTCCGAGCCAAGCTTGGCGAGAAACTTGTTGGGCGCGACCCCGACCGAGCAGGTCAGCCGCGTTCCCTCAAAGACCATCCTGCGAATCCCGTGTGCAATCTCGATGGGCGAATCAAACAACCCTTCGGTCCCGGTGACATCCAAGAAAGCTTCATCAATCGAGATCGGCTGCACCAAAGGCGTAAAACGCTCGAAAATCGCAAAGACCTCTTTAGACACCGCGCGGTACCGTTTGTGCGATCCGGGCACAAAGACTGCCTGCGGGCACAACCGCTTGGCGATCGCGCTGGGCATCGCGCTGTGGCACCCAAACGCCCGCGCCTCATAGCTCGCCGCCGCCACCACCCCTCGCCGACCCTCACCCCCGACCAGCACGGGCATGCCGCGCAGTTCCGGGTGGTCGCGTTGTTCAACCGACGCAAAGAACGCGTCCATATCAACATGCAGAATCGTGCGCACACCCGGGCTCATAACCCGCTAATCCGCAACCCAATACTCTCGGAACTGTCGCCATGCTTGTTGGTTGTTGCTGAGGGATCAAGCTGCGTGTCAAGGTCCGCCGGCAGCAACACCCGGAAAGTCGCCCCTTTACCAATCGGCGAATCCACCCGGATCGCCCCGCGGTGCTCATCAATAATCCGCTTGGTCACCGCAAGCCCCAGCCCGGTGCCCTTGAGCCCCTTGGTCGTGTTGAAGGGCTCGAAAATCCACGCGAGTTTATCCTGCTCGATGCCCGGGCCATTATCAATCACGCCGATCTCAATAAACGGGCGCGTCATCGCCCCCGGCTTGTTGAGATCCGGCTTGGACTCGTGAAACACCACCCGCACCGTCACCACACCCTCGCCCGGCTCGACCGCCTCGACCGCGTTGGCAATCAAGTTCATCAACGCCTGATGGATCAACCCCGAATCCACCGCGATCGGTGGCATCTCGGGGTCCGAATCAACAATCAACGCCACGCCTTTCTCGGCGCACTGTTTTTCGAGCAACTCGGCGCAATCGTCAGCGATCTTGTGCACCGCCGTCAGCTCAAGCTCGAGTTGCAGCTTGCGACCAAACGCCAGCATGTTCATCGTCAACCCAACAATCCGATCCAGGTTCCGACGCAGAATCCCCCACCCGTTCTTGGCGATCGTCAGATCGTTTTTCCGCATCCCGATCTCGACCACATCCGCCCCGCCACGCAGCCCCTGCAAGATATTCTTGATCGAATGCGACAAAGACGCCACCGTCTCGCCGATCGCTGCCATCCGCTCAGAGTTCACCCGCTTGAGGTGCTCGTCGGCATTCGCCATCGCCAGCCCGGTGTGCTGCCCGATCGCATTAAGCAACGCGAGCTGGTCACGATTGAACGCATTATGAATCGTTGAACTATCAATATAGATCGCACCGAACGCCTGCTCGCCAAAGATAATCGGTGCACACAATGCACTGCGGATCTGGTACTGCTGCACCGAATCTCCGGCCTCGAACCTTGGGTCCGTCATCGCGTTGGTGCTCAATACCCCTTCGCCCTGCATCGCCGCCGCCAGGATCGTCCGCGAGACATGAATCCGCGCATCATCCTCGTTCTGTGGCGTGTGCTCATAGCGAATCACGCCGGGCACCAGCGGCGCATCGTCCGTCGCCCCCGGAATCATCACCACCCCACGCTCGGGGAGAAACTCCGAAAATACAAGGTCCATCACCGCATCGAGCAGCTCTCGCTTGTTCATAATCTGCGCGGTCAACTCGGTCAGTGCATAAATCACACGCAGATGCTCGATGGCGGCTTCGCTCGGGTCCAACCCGGTCCCCATGAACGAATCTTCATTGGACAGAATCCGTGCCTCGATCTCGGTCTCGATCTCTTGGTCGCCGGTCACCAGGACCGCCGAGCGGATCGACATTTTTTCCTCGTCGTTGCCAAAAATGAACACGGTCGACCCAACCCTGATCTGATCGCCGTCTTCAAGCCGAATCCGGTCCTTGATCGCTACCCCATTGACAATCGTCCCGTTCTGGGATTGCAGATCGCGGATGTACCAGGTCCCGTTGTCGGGCGTGAGTTCAGAATGCCGGCGCGAGACCGTGTTGTCGGTAATCGCCAACGCCTCGCTCGAACGCCCGATCAACTGCGGCTCATCGGTCGGCAGCCGAAACTCTGTGCCCTCGTCGGGGCCCTGGATAACACGCAAAACAAGCATTCTTTGGTCCCCTGCAGGAGATGTACACTCTATTCTATTCTCGTTTCGTGCCCCCCGATGGATAGATCCCCTTCATGCCCTATCCTTTCTGGGTATGGCTCCAAAAACAGCATCCAGAGCGCCCACCTCCGATGATCGCGTCGTCGCCATTGTCGGCAAAGAGCTTTTTTTGCGCTCACAGTACACATCAATACTCCGCAAATCCCTCATCGACAAGTTCGGCGAGATCGACACCTTCACCTTCGATGGCAACATCGCCGACGCGGCCACCGTCCTCGATGAATGCAGATCCTTCGGGCTGATGGCGTCGCACAAACTCGTCATTGTCGACGACGCCGACCAGTTCGTCCGCGCCGAGACCCGCCCATTGCTCGAACGCTACGCCGACAACCCGTGCGACCAATCCACCCTTGTTCTCCGAGCCCCAAAGTGGACCAAGGGCAACCTGGACAAATCAATCGCGGCCCATGGCGTCATCACCCGGTGCGAAGCCGTCGACGAACCGACCGCGATGCGATGGATCCAGGCCCGAACCACCAAACACCATCAATCCACCATCGACCCCAAATCCGCCGCCCTGCTCGTCCAACGCCTCGGCACCGACCTTGGACGAATCGACACCGAGCTAGGCAAACTCGCCGTCTCCGCCGGGCAGGGCAACCCGATCACTTCCGAACTGATCGGACAACTCGTCGGGCTCACCCGCGAAGAAGACGCCTGGGCGATCCAATCCTTTCTGCTCTGTGGCAACACCGAGCGAATCCTGCGTGAACTCCGCCTGATCCTTTCGAACGCCCCGCGAGGCACCCATGTCCCGGTCTCGTTCGCGTGCACTGACCTTGCCCGCAAACTGCTCGGGATTGCTGAGGGCATGAAACAGGGCGTGCCGATCCAATCGCTGGCCAAAGAAATGAAACTCTGGGGCCCAAGCCGAGACCCGATCCTTCACGCGGCCCGTACAATCGGCCCGCCCGTGCCCGCATACTGTTCGATGAATGTATTGATGCGGATAAGTCGATGAAATCCTCGGGTGCCGACCCGGTGCAAAGGCTCGAACGGCTCGCGGTGGCCTACACCGCTGCACTGGGCGGATAACCCGACACGCAACGGACCAAAGCGTGGTATCCTCGATCACACGAGCAGGAGGCTCACCATGATTCCAAAATTACACCCAACCAGCCCAGCCCGCAGATGCATCACCGCATTGATGCTTATCGCCTTGTGCACCACAACCCTCGGGTGCGGCGAACGGCTCAGAAGAAACTAAGATTCCAACAAGAGCAACACGACCCACGCCGAAGGTGTCAATACCGGGCTCAACGCCATCGCCAACGACAATACCCCGGTCAAAGCCGGCGACCAGCCCAACGATGACGCTGCCAAAGAGACACGCGAGCAGGTCATCGAATCCGCCAACCTGCTCGAAGAATACTTTGCCCAAGCTGCCAATCAAGTCCCCACCGAGCCAACCACCCAACCCGCAATCCAATCATCAACAGTTCCCGAGTACACCGAAGCACACACCGCCCAACAACCATCGCCCGAGCCGATCAACTCTGCGCCTGTCGAGGTGTACAAAACCATCGCCGATCCCGATGATGAATCGGCCGTGCGTGTGTCCCTCTCTGATGCTGCCACCTCCGATCTTGAGAACACCGAAATCCAGGACGAATCGCCGAAAACCACTGGTATTCAAGGCCCAGACGAGATCGAATCATCCCCCATCGAAGTCGCCATCGAGCCCGTCTCAACCGACCCCCTCGCGCGCAAGGACCAACTCGTTGATGAACTCATCGATGTGCTCACTGAACTTGCCCAATCCGAGAACGACCCGGGAGCCTCCGCGATCGCCCTGGCGGGGCTGGAAACACTCCGCCCGGACACACTCAAATCACTGCTGGACCAGGGGCTGCTTTCCGATGCCGAGCGTGCATCACTCGACGCGGTCTCGCAGATGCTGCGTTCGATGGTCAACAACTCCTCTGCCGGCTCGGGCACCATCGCGAGCCCGACCGAGGTCTCGGGCATGCTCGAACGCATCCAGCGCGACCTCAACGCCAAGGCCGGGCTGAAAATCACCAATGTCCACCTCTGCACTCGCGTCTCGGGGTACGGGCAGTTCGAGCCCTTCCCCACCAACACCTTTATCGCTGGGCGGACCCAGCGGGCGATTGTGTATGTCGAGGTCGAACGATTCGCCCAGCGTGAAACCACCGGGTCCGACGGCTCGCCCCGATTCGGAGTCGAACTCACCCAACGCCTCGAACTGTACCATGTCGCCGATGATCTCAATATCTGGAACCGGGCGGCAGAGACCGATAAAACCACGAGCCGCAACCGATTAAGGGACTATTACCTCATCAACCAGATCACCCTCCCGTCCAATCTCGGGGTCGGCAAGTACACCCTGAAGGTAGTCATGCACGATACGGTCAGCGGGCAGGTCGCCGAAGCGATTATCCCGATCGAGATCGTTTCGGGGTAAACCTGAGGAAATCCAAATCAATTCTGCGCTGCTCTGCCAGATTGACACCGGGCATGTTCTCGGATGCCCAAACTGGCACGGATCGGCGTTGTAAACCCTTGCCAGAGTGCGTTTTCGCGGATTGTGCGGGACTTTTGGGCTCAGACCCAACTGGCACACCCCATGCAGCCGATAGAGGGTAAAGAGAGCGCACCGCGCGTCTCGGCGAGACCCCTTGCCGATCCGAACGGTGTGTTCATGCGAACAATTCGCTGGGTCCGCTCGTTGTTGCTGTAGAACACGGGTGGGTAGGCAGGATTCACGACGCCTCGGCGTCCATTGGCAGACCGGGATACGGAACCGGCTGCGGAGAGAAATATGTTCGAACGATTCACCGATCGAGCCCGCAAAGTCATGGCCCTTGCAAACCAAGAGGCCCAGCGGTTCAACCACGAATACATCGGGACCGAGCACATCTTGCTCGGGCTCGTCAAAGAGGGCTCAGGCGTGGGCGCCAATGTCCTCAAAAACCTCGATGTCGATCTCCGCAAGGTCCGGCTCGAGGTCGAGAAACTCGTCCGCGCTGGCCCAGAAATGGTCACCATGGGGCGGCTCCCACAGACCCCGCGTGCCAAGAAGGTCATCGAATACGCCATCGAGGAAGCACGCAACCTCAACCACAACTATGTCGGCACCGAGCATATTTTGCTCGGGCTGCTGCGTGAGCACGACGGCGTCGCCGCCCAGGTGCTCATGAACCTCGGGCTCAAACTCGAAGAGGTCCGCGAGGAAGTCCTCAACCTCCTCGGCGCTGGCGCCGAGAACGAATCCGAGATGTCCTCCGGCCCATCGTCAGAATCCGGGAGTTCGAGCAAGCCGAAGGGCAAGAGCAAAACTCCTGCACTCGACAGCTTCGGGCGCGACCTCACCCAGTACGCCATCGACGGGCAACTCGACCCGGTCATCGGTCGTCAAGACGAGATCGAACGGCTCACCCAGATCTTGTGCCGACGCACCAAGAACAACCCAGTGCTGCTGGGCGAAGCCGGCGTGGGCAAGACCGCCATCATCGAGGGGCTCGCCCAGCGCGTGATCTCGGGCGAAGTCCCCGAGATCCTGCACGAAAAGCGGATCGTCGTGCTCGATTTGGCCATGATGGTCGCGGGCACC
>JAESUL010000051.1 GCA_016763115.1 Phycisphaerales bacterium
AAAAGGCAGCGTCGATCGTGCGGTCCTCGTCGCGCGGGTTCGGATCGCCAGAGATTTTGGTGTACCGCGCCGGGTCCGAGTCGAGACTGATTGCCGGCCCAACCCGCCAGAGCGGGCAGGTCATCCGAGCGATCAACGCGATCATGCCCACCGACGAGCCCGGCAATCTCGATGCGGTGAGCGAGCAGATCGCAGGCGTGTTCAACGCGCAAGGAACCGATGAAGAATCCGAGCCGCTCGGGCAGTCCCAGATCCTGATCTTTACTGATGCCCAAGGGGCATCCGGTGCCCCGGTTCGCATCGCGGGCTCGGTGGTGCAAACGATCGTCGCCCAAGCACCCTCGCTCGGCAACATCGCGATCACCGCCCTGAGCGCACAGCGCGATCGCGCAGATCCAACCTTGTGCCGCGTGTTCGTGCGGGTGCAATCGACGGGCGATCTACCCGGTGCGGTGGTCGTGCGGGTGCTCGATGGTGAAACCGAGATCGGACGCTCGGCCTTCGCGTTTGATGGTGCAGACGCCGTTGAATCAGCAGCCAAGACCATCGCTGTCCGTGTGGACCATGCCAGCACTCTCCAGGTTCGCTTTGATCGCGACGATGCGCTGATGAGCGACAACCTCGCGTGGGTTTCGGTGCCCGATCCGAGCCCTGTTCGGCTCGTCGTGATGAGCGATGGCCCGGCGCACCCGATCCTGCTCGATGTCCTCGCTGCGATCTCGGGCAACACGGTGACCGTCATCGGCGTTGATGACCCGGTGCCCGCATGGGCCCAACTGCTCATCGCCGACGGCGTGGATGTTGGTCCGGGCATCACGGTTCCCTCGATCCAGTTCGGACCAGCCCAAATCCAAGGACAACCGGATCGTGCCCAATCGCGAGTACACCGGATCGTTGCGTGGAAAAGGGCGCACCCGGTGCTGGTCGATGTCTCGCTCGGTGCGGCGGCCTTCACCGATCCGCGGATGCTTGATGCGGGCGGGCCCGGATCGTTCAAAGTGCTCGCTTCGGCTGAGTCTGCCCCGGCGATTATCGAATGGACCGACCATTCTGCCCGTCACCTCGCGGTCTCGTTTGATCTTGATCGGTCCAACTGGTCGGTGCAGGTCGGGTTCGCGATTTTTCTTGCCAACGCGGTCGAGTATTTGATCCCCGGTGCAAGCGGGTTCGGTTCGGTGACGACGACCGACGCCGAGCATCCGCTGGTGACACAAGATGCACCGGATGGAACAGACGGAACCATCGCGGTGAGCCTGCTGAGCGAGCATGAATCGAACTTATCAGCGTTGGAGTTCCAAGAGGCGGAAGCATCAACAACGACCCCACGCCGATCGCCAAGCATCGCGGTTCAGCGTGCGGTCTGGAGTTGGTTTTTAGGCGGGGCGTTTGTGGTGATGATGATCGAGTGGTTTCTGCACGCCGCCCGGCTCCGTGTGTGATCAGGGCTGCGGATTGAGTTGATTCCGTTGATTCCGTTGATTCATCGGCGATGCCCTGAATCCATCCCAGGTCGAGATATCGACAAGAAGCCTGCCGGGTTCATGCTGCCCCGGCGTCATTTTTCTGGGCCACGCGCTGTGGTAGCCGTCGGCGTCCGAACGCTCGATCCCGATCGAAAGAATCAGATCATCGCCGATGCTCTGCTTGGGCAACTCGATCTGCGCGGTCCACCGATCATCGAGGGCGAACACGCGGACACCCAGATCCGCGATCGTGGGGATTGATCCGCCGACCAACTCGGTGGTGCCGTCGGCGTTGATCGTCCATGCCGCCAGCGGGTTTTCATACGCCCCGACCCACAGCGTGATCTGATCGTCCGGGTTCGTCGGGCTCTGCGTGGCGCATTCAAGAAACAGCGTCCATCCAACGCGCGGATCGGGCTCGTTGGGCGGGGCGGTCCGGTGCAAGATGCCCACGGTCGAGCGGATGATCGGCATCGCGGATTGGGCGTTTGGATTCGGGTTCATCAAGCCGTCCATAGTCCAATCGCCCTTGAGCGGACCCACACGGATGCCCGGCGGGCTCGCCGGGATCGGTGCCGCGATTCCCCGGCGCGTGATCTCGGCGTGACCGATCCGGATACGGATCTGGTGGGTCGGCACAATGGTCTGCTCGGGCGGTGTCTCGTGCTTGGGCGTCGAAATTTGCAGCGTGTGGACGGCCTGATCGTTTATGGTTTCGAGCACGCTGCGCGATCGGGGTGCATCGAGGCGCACAAGCGAATCGCCCGGCTCGGGCGGCAACGACACAAACGCCAAGGTCGGGCTGAACCGCGAGGTCTCCGGCTCCAAATGCCCCAGATCATCAACCACCCACACCAACGCCCGAGGCAGCGCATCGAGCCATGCCCGCGCCCGATTGGCACGCAACTCGTCATCCACCCACGGGCTGAGCAGATCATGGGCGAGTTTGTCGGTCTTGGATTGGCTGCTCACCCACATCGGCAGCGGGTGCCCATCAAAGAGCACCACCCGAGTCAACGCGACCTTGAGACGCTCGGCAAGGTCAGGATCAATCAGCCAGATCCGCCCGAGGATAATCTGCCAACGGATTTCATTTTGGACAGCCAACGCTTCGAGAAAATTCTCGGATTCGGTGCTGGATATATCATCGTGCAGATCCGAGAGGTACCCCTCTGCCCGGGGTGCATCGGGGGCGATGAACCGCGCCGAGGTGCTCAGTCCGTCGAGCAGCAGCCGTGCGCGCCAACGGGTCAGCGGGCTCTGGGCGAGTTGGGTGATCGCACTTTGTACCGGCGGGGCATTGAGCACTGGTTGTCGATGCGCGGGCACAAAGAACGATTCAATATCGCGCCCCTGCGCTTCGAGCATCGCTCGCTCGGGGTCGGGCAACCAGTTGAGCTCGTACCGCTCGCCCTCGATCCACAGCCCCTGCCCAACAGCATCGAGCGGGATCGAAATCTGAGCGAACCACGATCCGACCAGGCGGTCATCGCGGTCGATCATCATCGCTGTCCGCATACGGACAGCATGAATGCCGATGGGGGGGGTGGTCCAGCCGGCGGAGTGTAATGGGGGCAGGTACTCGACCCAGAACACCAGGGTTTCGATGACCCGTGCATCGTCGAGCTGCACACGGAGCCCGTCGCGGATCTGGATCTGGTCATCAACGCGCAGCCTGAGGATGATCGGCTGCCCAACAACCGCATCGATCCGATCCGTCGCCGGTCTGGGCGGCGCACCAAACACCGACGATGAGATCAGCACAGCCAGCGCACAGATTGACAAGTAGTTCTTCACCATTGATTGTTGTCGGCGTGTGGGCATGGTCCCACCGATACGCAAAGGAATCTGCCCGGTTGGGGCGGGCAGGGATAAAAAAACACCACCCGCAGTCGCGGATGGTGTGGGTTCTGGGGTTGGTGGCGGCTTATGGGAAGATGCCACGGACCTTGTAGACCGAGCCGATATGCTCGAGGGCCGAAGCGAACGCCGCTTCACGCAGCGAGCACTTGAGCTTGTTCCGCATGGCGAGCGTGCGTTGGGCCGCGACGACCATGTGCCGGTTGAGCTCACGGTCAACCTGCTCAGCGGACCAGGTGACGGCGTTCTTGTTCTGGACCCATTCGAAGTACGAAACGGTCACGCCGCCGGCATTGGCGAGGATCGCGGGGATGACCTCGACGCCTTTTTGCTCGAGCTTGCGTTCTCCGCCCGGATCACACGGTGCGTTTGCAGCCTCGGCCATGACCTTGCAGTCGAGCCAACCGGCCTGCTTTTCTTTGATCATCTGCTCGAGTGCACCGGGGATGAACACATCGACCGTGGTGCGGTAGAAGTCTTCTTCGTTGATGATATCGGCGCCGGTGTAGCCCGCGATGCCTCCGGTCTTCATGTTATGCTCGTAGAGCGCCTTGCAGTCGATGCCTTTGTCGTTGCGGAGCGAGCCGGTGTGGTCCATGACCGCGACGATGGTCGCGCCCATCTCCTGGAGGATCTGCCCGGCCCACCCGTTCACATTACCAAACCCGAGCAGCGAGACCTTCATGCCTTCAACAGAGATCCCCACGCCGGGGAGCATCTCGGCGAGGGTATCTGCGACGCCCTGCCCTGTTGCCTTGAGACGACCGGCGGACCCGCCGAACTCGACGGGCTTGCCGGTGACGACCCGCAGCGCATCGTGGTGCTGGTGAGCGGATGACATCATGTAGGTGTCGGCGAACCACGCCATGATCTGTGCGTTGGTGCCGACATCGGGTGCGGGGATATCGACATCGGG
>JAESUL010000052.1 GCA_016763115.1 Phycisphaerales bacterium
CTGCCCTTGTCGGGCCCGCCACATACGAGTTGCCCATCAATGAACAACCAGAGTGCCTGGTCAACATGCCAGAACTCGATATTGGTGTACCCGCCCGAGCCCTCGTCGATGGCGCCCGAGTCGAGCACTTCCCATTGGGTGCCCGTGTTCTGGTCTGCTTTGAGCTGGACGCTTGCGGTGCGGGCCGCGGGATCGACTACCGCGCGGAACACCATGCCCCGCGCCTCGATGGTCGGCATGACCGCAACGGGCGCGTCGGTCGGTTTGATGTTCAGTGCCATCGAGATATCAGACACGGAATACGGGCGCGGATTGTTGGCTTTGCTCAGCGGGTCGGCGGGGCTCGCAAAGAGGTCATAGCCACTATTAATCTGGTTGTACGGCAAGTGGTCCGTAATCGAACGCGACGAGGACCAATCAAGCGTCGTCGTTCCCGAACCCGTGTACGAATACACATTCGTGTGCAGCCCGGACCACTGCCCGCCGGGTGCGCCGACCAAGGGCGAGCGGAAACTCGGATCGATGATGATCGGGGCGTACTTCGAGTTGTACACCGGCAGGAACATGGTCCGCTGGACGCGCTCGGGCTTGCGGGCGATCTGCCAAGAGTTCTCTTTCCACGAGTCCCACCCGATTTTGGTGGTGTCTTCGGTGAACGGACGCGTAAACACATCGCCATCGACAAAGACGACCTGCTCGCCCGGAAGCCCGACCAACCGCTTGATGAAGTTCTGGTGCGTCCCTGGGTTCTTGAACACGACGACATTCCAACGCTCGGGCGTGTGCAAGAACGGGAGGTACTTGAGCACGAACACCCGGTCGCCCGACGAGAGCCTGACATTGGTCTTGGTGATCGTCTTCCCGGTCATTGGGTCGTTGAGTTCGATTGCGCTTCTGGTTCCCTGCACACGAAGCGGCGGCCCGTTTCGCCCGTTGGTATCCCACGGCCCCACCGCCCACGAATACCCGTTGACCGGCGAGGTGATCTGCATGTGTTTGCCCATCAGCGTTGGCGCCATTGAACTCGTGGGGATGACAAAGCCCTCGATCACAAACCCGCGGAATAAAAACGCGAGCATGAACGCAATGATCAGGCTCGTGAGTGTCTCTTTGATGCCCGCGGGTTTGTGCTGGTGCTTGCGTGTGCTCATAAATCAGGGGCCCCGGTGGAGAATCGGTTGACGGTACGAATGAATCAATACGACGATAGCTTACCCTTGGGTCGGCGAATCGGGGCCCGGGTCGCCACCGTTTGTGTCTTGGCCGCCGGTTGTCTCGTTGCCGCCGTCGGATCTTGGACCGCGATTACGCTTCCTGCGCCGGCGTTTCTTCTTTGGGGCCGATGAGCCCTCGGCGGATGACTCTTGCGATCGCTCAGCAGTCTCCGAACCGGTTGTTCCCTGGCCCGCGGCTTGTTCGCTCGAACGACTGCGAGGCTTCCGCTTTCGGCGTTTCTTTTTGGGCTGGGCACCGGGCTCGGTGGTCTCTGCGCCCGAAGCGGTCTTGTTGGAACCCTGTTTGCCCGCCTGCTCGTCGCCCGCACTGCCTTGAGGCCCTCGGCTCCGAGGCTTTTTCGTGCGTGGCTCGTCGCGCGATTCAGGAGCCCGCGGAGTGCGATTGGTACGAACATCTCGCGGGTCGGGTGCTTTTTCGAGCCCCGGCTCGGTGAGGTTCTCGATGGGCACCGCGATCTCGATGCCTGAATCAAGGCGGACCAATGCGAGCTGGGTCAGGATCTGGGTGCTGACGACCATCCCGTCGCCGTCGGGTGTGCCGACGCGTGATTTGCGGTGCGGCAGGTTTTTACGCAACTCGTCGTAGGTCTCGTCTTCGTACCGAAGACAGCACATCAGCCGCCCGCAACGCCCCGAGATCTTCAGTGGGTCCAGCGTCGCTTTCTGGATCTTGGCGCTCTTCATGCTCACGGGCTTGAGCACCTTCAAGAAACTCTTGCAGCAGCAGTACTGCCCGCAGCGTTCATAATCAGCTGTGATCCGTGCCTCGTCACGCGCACCGATCTGGCGGAGTTCGGCCTTGGTCCCGATCGCACTTTGCAGATCACGGACAAGGTCACGGAAATCAATCCGGTCCTCAGCGGAAAAATAGAACACCACACGATCGCCACCCAGCATGGGTTCAGCCTCGATGATCTTCATGCTCAGCGAGGCTTGCTCGATCATCTGCTTGGCGATCAGCTTGTACTCATTCTTCTTCTGCTCGAGCCTCGTCATCTCGTTGAGATCGTCGCCCGTCGCGATCCGCAGCACGCGTCCCTGGTCATAGAACGGGTACTGCTTGCCGCCCGAGTTCTCGATGTAATCGAGCATCTCCTTGCGCGTCACGCTCTTGGCGCACCCCGCGTTTCGACAGGTGCTCGTGAGCATCTCGCACAGCTCGGTCCCGCGGTGGGTGCGGACAACCAGCTTGGACCCGCACCCGGGCTTGGCGTCGCCGGTGTAAGGGAACTCGCCGACCATTCGGAGGTACCCAAAGCGGACAACGATGGTTGATGGCGCGTTGAGCTTTTCGTAGGCTTCGCGGTCCTCGCGCTCTTGATCGGCGAGCTTGAGGTCTTCTTCGAACTGTGGGAGCGGATGGATAGGCACAGATTTCCCCTGCGGGGCATCATTTATTTACCCGCCGAAGAGTCTAGGGACGCGGGAGGTGCTGGGCACGGGCGCTGGCGAACATGGTGTCGAGTTGCTCGCGTTTGAGCAGCTTGAGCGTGTTGGTCGAATCCACCTCGTAGATCAGCATGGCTTCTTGGCGTGAATCGAGGATCACGAGGATCTCGTCGGTCCCGCCATCGGTGGTCATCATCGAGTACGACTGGTAGGTCGTGGACATCTCGGCGTAGGCCATCGAATCAAGAAGCCCCGAGCCCTGCACAACGATCATCGCTGCCAAAGCCCCCGCGCTGACCCAGAGCCACCCACCACGCACAAGCCCACCGATCACGGGGATGCTCGATCCGGATGATGATGCCTGTGGAGTGGTGTTGTTTTCTCTATTTTGCATGTTTTGCATGTTTGGCATGGCAGGCTCCTTAGCGGTCGGACTGGGCAAAGAGGTCACGGGAAAGATCACGGTACCCGAGCCCCTCGAGCTTTTTGGTGCTCTGGTTCCACCGCACCGCGACGAGCTCGCGGTTGGAGGTGTCGAGGATGTAGATCGCGTTGGCGTTGCCCGAGGAGGTGTCGCCGCCGACAAGGGTGTAGTCGCCGCGTGCACGATTTGATTGTCCGGAGTTGAGCTGTGCGCCCGCGTTGGGCACCAAGACCAGCAACGCCAAAGCCGAGAGCAGCACAATGTTGAGGACGACCAGCGCATTGGGCTTTGGTTTGCTCGCACGGAGATTCGATTGCATGGGTTGCTTTCCTTGCGTAAGTTCTAGAAACAATGGGTAGCCATGAACCGATCCGCACGCTTGGTGTGTTTGGTTCCAGCCTCGGCGTCGATCAATAGACGGATCAGTCCTGATGCCCGCGCTTGACCTTCATCGTCGAGGCAAACACCACGCCGGCAGCGAGCGCGACGACCACAAGGTACATGACGACCTTGGGTGCGGCTGGCGCTTCGGTGACCTTGGGCGGGCGAGGCGGGGGGTTGTCTTGGGCAAAGACCGCCATCTGCATGGCTCCGAGGGTGACCGCAGCAGCGATCGACCCCGCGCGGACACGCAGCGATCGCCCGATCCGGGGTAGCAAACGGGTTGGATTTTTCATTGGATTCTTCAATAGGGAGTCGTTCATCATGCCCAACGCTACACGCCTACCCGCGATCGGGTCAAGCGAAAACCTCTCCCAGCGTGCGATTGTCCGTATTGAACGGATCAAACACCGGCACCAGACTCGGATCAGGATCAAGGTTAGAGGGTGCGAACGCACCGGCGAGCCGATCAAAGTCCGCCGAGAGCAGGTGCACCGTCCGCCACCGCGGGCTGCGGACCCGCATCGCGCTGGTGTAGTCGCTTAGGGTAATCGCCCGCAGGGTGTACCACCGCCCTTGGCACTCGATCAACTCGCCGAACAGCCCGTCAGGCGGGGTTTGCGAGCACCAGTACACAAACACGAACACCGCTTCATACCCCGGACCGAACAGTTTTTGCCACCGGGTGAGCGACTCGATATCGTCCATGGTGACCCAAGATTCGAGCCTCGGGCGCGGGAGCGAGCCGTCCTTGCGATCGCGGAGTTGCGGCAGTTTGCGTCCCTTGATCTCGACGAGCAGGTTGGGGGTGTCGCCATAGATGACAAAGTCGAAGTTTTTGAGTGTTTGCGGGTCTTCGTTGGAAGCGGCGGTCCGCAGATGGGCCTTGGGAGGGAGCAGAGCCTTGCGGGCCTCGTTGACCGCGACATACGGAATCCGTGATTCACGCAGGTGGTGCTCGAAGGCACACTCGTAGTGGTGTCGACGCTGGGCCATGCCCAGAGTATACCAGATTTATTCATCCTTGGAAGGGTTGTGTCCGGTATTTGAGTGATCGCGATCGTCTGGATCTCCGAGTCGATCGAGGACGATGGCGATCGCGAGCGGCTCGGGTCCTTGGGGGACGCCTCGGATCAGCCGCAGGGTCTGGTCGAGTTCGACCGATCGGATCATGGATCGGTGGTTGGCCTCGATGATGACAATATCGGTTGCGCCGGGCATCACGGCTGATGAGACCGGGACCACGCCGTCGCCGAGTTCGGTCTTCATGGTTTCGAGCCCCTGCTCGATGCCCGCTGCGTCGCGTTTGCCCACGAGTTCTTCGAGCAACCCTGATGCGGTCAGCACCAGCGCATCGCTCTGCCGGTAGGGCACCGCCCGCCCGACCACGCAGGTGACCACCAGGTGTTGTGGCATCAGGCGATCGTTGAGTGTGTTGAGGAAAACTGATCCGGGCAAGAGATCGGTGCCCGCCTCCCCGATGCCGTCGCGGGCGAACCCGAGCAGGCGCTTTGGATTGTGGTCCGATGATTTGGCCCACCGCTGGACCTGCTCGCGGATCTCGGCGACCGGGCGCATCCGCGACCAAGGCGAGCCAAGGTGCGGCGTGCCCAGCGTGATCAACCGATCGGTGATCGGGAACGGATCATCATGCATATTCGGATTGGTCAGCGCTTCGCGGGCGACCAGCCCGCCCATCGAGTGGGCGACGATGTCGATGCGGGCAACGCCGAGGGTGTGCAGGTCGTTGAGCGAATCGGCGAACGCCTTGGCGGACGGGGAGATGCGTTGGTCGTTGGGGTACTCGAAACGAATCACCGTGTGCCCGCGGTCGGCCAGGGCCTGGGCGAGTTGGTCCCAGATCCCGCCCGGCTCGTCGAGCCCGTGGATCAGCACCACGACGCGTTCTGGGATGTGCTCGGGCGGCTCGGTGGTCCAGTGCCCCTCGGCTTGCTGGTCGTACACCGGACGCCGAGCCAGGGGTGCATGTCCTCGGGGACCACGGCGCGTATGGAATCCAGGGTGCTCGATGCCCACAACGACAGGTGCATAATGGCCTGGGTCTGGGTGTCGTTGACCCGCTGGGGGTTGGCAAAGAACGAGCTGAGCCAGATCGCGCCCACGCCCAGCACCCCTGCGCTGAACCCGGCCAGCACACCGATCGCGCTGTATTCGCCCTTGCGGATCATGGCGAAACCGGTGCTTTGAGCACTTTGAGCAGCCCGCGCTCGGCGACTTCATACCGTCCATACGCCGCGCCAACCACCTTGGCGATCCGTGCGATGTCGGTCGCGGTGGCCGACGGGGTCTGCCCGGAGACCGCAGCGTCGAGGGCTTCGGACGCGGCGCGGAGATCGCCGACCGCACTGGCATAGATTCTTGCAGCTTCGTAGAGGGGCTCACGCTGGAGGTCGTCCTTGGTCGGCTTTTTGAGCAGCCGCCATGGTTGCGAGCGGATCTCTTCAACGAACATGCTGCCTTGGGCGCTGGCGAATCGGATATTGTCGAGCGTGGCGTCGATCTTGGGCTGGGCATTGAGGAGGATCGAGTTGGTGTTCTCGGCGATTTCTCGGTACGACCCCAGCGCGAGCACGCCGTCATCGAGCAGCGTGTTGATCCGCTCGGTGGTCGGGGTGATCTGGGCCTTGATGTTCGCGGTCATGTCCTCAGCGTCGGCGAGGATATGGTCGATCCGTTCGCGGTTGGTGTCGATCATCTCGTTGACCGAGCCGGTCGCCTGCTTGACATCGGCGGAGATGAGTTGGACATCATCCATCACGGTATTGCCCTTGATAAAGAGATCATCGACCCGGGAGGACCACCCATTCTCGCCGGCGAGTTTGTCGCTAAACGCCCGGATATTGGCGATGGTGGCACGCGAGTCGGCGACGCTGGAATCAAAGTCGGGCTCGAGCGTTTCAACCATCCGGCGCACCGAAGCAGAGACCTCGTCGGCGTTGATCGAGATCGATTCCGAGCGGGCGATAATTTCTTTGATCCGTTCCGCCTCTTCGGTGGTGAACCCGAGTTGGGTGAGGATGCTGGGGGCGAAGCGTCCGCGGAGGATCTCGCCGGCGTCGAGGACGGTGTTGGCGTCCGACGGGCCGCCGTCGTAGGACCCGGTCCCCGCTGAGGCGATGTTGATCGTCGAGATCCCACCAAGGATCGGGGGCGAGAGATCGGCATAGGCATCCTCGTGGACCTTAAACCCGGTATCGATATGGATGGTGACATCCATGGCTACGGGGATCGTGATCCCGCTGTCGGCGTCGGTCTGCATATACGGCGTCACCGAAATGACCCGCCCAACAGGCAGCCCCGCGAAGGTGACCTGGGACCCATTGGTGAGCCCCATGACCCCCACGGTGGTCGGGAACCGGACGATGTATTCGTTTTTTTCGCCGAACCGTCCCATGAGATCGCCGAGGGTGAAGGCGATGATGAGCGCGAGGAGGAAGCTCCCGATCAGGAATGATCCTGCCATCACATTGTTTTTCTTGATCACCGCAACGCTCATGAACTGGTTCCTTTGTGGGGCTCTTGCAGGGGGCGTGCTTGGGATTAGCCGCGGGTGGGTTCGACACTCGGGGTGCGGGTGACGCGGTCGGTGGTCATGCCGAAGAGGTCTTTTTCGTACCCTGAATCGTCGCGTCGTTCAGAGAGCGGGCCATCGGGATCGCCCCGTAAGAACTGTCGGACAAGTTGGCGGTCCTCGTCCATTGTTTGGGCTTCTTGGATGGAACTGTCACGGAGTTGCTCGAACCAATCGCGGTCTTTGACACACAGCATTGTCCCCTGATCGAGCATCGCCATGCGGTCGGCGATGGTGAAGGCCGAGTCCATCTCGTGGGTGACGACCACGCTGGTGACGCCGAGTTGCTTGGTCAGCGCGAGGATGAGCTGGTCGATCTCGGCGCTCGTCACCGGGTCGAGCCCCGCGCTGGGTTCGTCGTAGAACAGGATTTTGGGGTCCAATGCGAGTGCGCGGGCGAGCCCGGCGCGTTTTTTCATGCCGCCCGAGATCTGGGCGGGGTACTTGTTGGCGTGCTCGCGGAGCCCGACGAGTTCGAGCTTGATCTTGACCTGGATATCAATAATCTCTTGATCGAGGTCGGTGTGCTCTTGGATCGGCAGGGCGACATTTTCAGCAAGGGTCATCGAGTTGTACAACGCGCCGGACTGAAAAAGGATTCCAAACTTCTTGCGGACCGCGTTGAGATCCTCTTCCTTGAGCCCGCAGACCGATTGGCCGAAGAGCTCGACAGACCCGCCATCGAGGGTGTGGGTGCCGATCATGGTGCGGAGCATGGTGGATTTGCCCGATCCAGACGCACCCATAATGACCATGATCTCGCCCTCATAGACATCGAAGGACACACCCTTGAGCACGGTCTGGTCCCCGAAGCGTTTGACGACCTCAGTGCATCGGATGATGGGTTCTTTGGCAACAGGTTCAGGCATAGGGACATCGTACCACGATCAGGCGATCGGCGAGGGGGATGGGGAGCAACAAACCTCGGGCAAACCGTTGGCTTAGTCTGGCAAGATCGGATCGGCGGGGAGCTTGATGACCTCGCCGTTCATATCGATGAGCAGAATCTCTGTTGGCGATTCGTACTGCCCAGTGTTGCGATTCTGAATAGTTGTTGGAATCAACACTGCGGTGCCGTTCTCAAAGTTGAGTGTGAACGGCATCATCCCAGGGGGTGGTTGGACCGAGTTCATGGTCTGCCCCACCGACATGAGCCCCTTGATGTAACTAATGAGCCCGTCGGGCTTGCTGACATAATCACCAAGAGTGCTCTGGTAGGCCTCGCGGAAGGCGATCAACTCGGCATCGCTCACATCGGCAGCCGGCGAGCCGAGCCCGGCGCGGGCGGCATCAAAGTTGTCAGCCTCGATGTCAATAAGAACCTGGGTGGTGGGCGAGATGATTTGCTTATCAAACACATTGGCCCAGACCCAGTTGGAACCGATCAGCACGCCGATCCAGATCATGAGTGTCATCAGCCCGACCAGCAGCCCGGCGATTGCTAGCCCCATGCCGCCGACGCGGCCCTTGGAACTCTTGATCTTCATGATTGCGAAGATTCCCAGCAAGACCGAGGGCAACGAGGTGATCCCGAGGCAGCATCCGAGGAACCCGAGCACGAGGCTCAAGATGGCCGCGATGCTGGTGCGTTCGGGCTCGGCGTAGATATCGACGGGGGCTGAAGAGTCAAACTGTGCGTAGTTCATGCCCCCACCCTAGCCGATTAGAGCGATCGAAACAACTATTTCCCCGGAAGCGTGTCTGACAAACGATCAACCGCTTTGCACACGATCTTGATCGCCTCGTCGATCTCGCCCGGTGTGGTTTCGCGTGAGAGGCTCAAACGCACCGATCCGTGGGCGGTTTGCTCGTCGATCCCCATCGCCAGAAGCACCGGCGAGGGTTCGAGCGAGCCCGAAGCGCACGCCGAGCCGGCGGAGACACACACGCCTTGCTCAGAGAGCAACAACAACAACGCCTCGGCTTCGAGCCTCGGAAATCCGATGTTGGTCGTGCTCCAGAGTCGGTAATCGGGATCAGTCGTCGCGTTGACCACCGCGCCGGGGCATCCATCGAGGATGCCGGATTCGAGCCGATCACGGAGTGCTGCGGTATCGGTTCGGTTGCTTGGATCATAGAGCCAATCGAGTGCGAGACGGGCAGCGGCCCCCGCGCCGGCGATGGCGGGGACGGGTTCGGTGCCGCCACGCCGTCCGAGTTCTTGGGTGCCGACGATGGTGGGCACGAGTTTGGCCCCCCGCGCCATGCGGAGCACGCCGACGCCCTTGGGCCCGTGAAACTTGTGGGGCGCGAAGTTGAGCAAGTCGATCCGTGGCATCGATGGGTCGCCAAGATTAATCGGCAGTTTGCCGACCGCCTGGGTCGCATCGCAATGGAAGACCACGCCGAGTTCGTTGCACGCTTTGGCGATGTCGATGATCGGCTGGATCGCGCCTGTCTCGTTGTTGACCCACTGCACCGAGACCATCGCGGTGTGCTCGTTGATTGCGTTGGCGAGTGCCGTTGCGTCAACGACCCCGGATTGGTCAACAGCGACGGTGTGGATTTCGATGCCGGACTTGGAAACCCGCTCGCACAGCGCACCGATTGCGTGGTGCTCGATCGAGGTGGTGACGATGCGTTTTTTCTTTGTGGCATCCAGCGTGCCTCGGATGGCGAGATCAATCGCCTCGGTGCCTGTGCCGGTAAAGGTCAACTCGCGTGGGCGGGCGCCGATGAGCCGGGCGAGGTCTGCGCGGGCATTTTCGATGGCGTGCTTGGCGTTCTGCCCTGCGCGGTGGGTGCTTGATGGGTTGTGCCAGGTCTCGGTGAGCGCGGCGTTGACCGCAGCAATCACCTCGGGAAGCGGGCGTGTCGTTGCGTTGTTGTCGAGGTAGATCACGGCGTGTTATCCGTGTTCGGGGCCGACGAGGATGCGGGCGAGGACATCCTTGATATGGGTGCCCGAGGAATCGAACCCGTGTCCGGGGACATCCACCGCCGAGAGCACGCCGTAGCCCATGCCGACGCTGACGAGGACCCAGGCGATGACCGATGCGATAAACTTGGTGGTGACCTTGTGGGCTTCTTGGGCGCGTTCGATCTCGCGGGTGATGAATGCGTGCAGACGGGTCATGTGCTCGCTGGTGGCTTTGTGGATGAGTTCGTCTTCGATCTCGGAGATCGACTGGAGCAGCACGCGTTACCCGTCACGCCCAGATTCAGACACCATCGGGTTGTCGTTGAGGATCCGCGAGAGGCGTTCGCCCGGATCGGTGGTGCCCTCGAGCTCTTGCTCCCACTGCTCGAGGGTTCGGCGTCCGGTGCGTTCGATCAGGGCGACAAAGAGGTCACGCTTGGACTTGAAATGGCGGTAGATGATCGGTTCGGTGATGCCCGCTTCTTTGGCGAGTTGGGCGGTGGTCGCCCCGGCGTATCCGCGCTTGGCGAAGAGTTCCATCGCGACATCAAGGAGTTGTTCGCGTCGTTTGGTTGCGGGGAGTCGGGCCATCGTGGATGCTCCGTAGAAATAAAGAAATAGGCGTCCCCTTTAGGGTAGGTCGTCTTTCTCTTCGGGGATCGCGACGGGGTCGTATCCGCCCTTGGCAAACGGGTGGCACCGTAGTATTCGTTTGAGGGTCATCGCGGTGCCGCGGATCGGGCCGTGGTATTTGTACGCGTCGAGCCCGTACCTTGAGCAGGTCGGGTCGTATCGGCACTGCCCGCCGATGATCGGCGACAAGGTGAACCGGTAGATCCAGATCAACGCGACAAAGGGCATCGAAAACACCCTGGCGATCGGCCCGGGCATCGGGATCGGGGCGGGCTTATCCACTTTGTTCATTCCGAGGTTTCTGGAGGTCTCGATTGGATTGGACCTTGTGGGCAGCGACCAACGCTGCGATGATCGCGTCGCGGTATCCATCGAGGGTGAGGGGGTCGTGCTTGCGGGCGGAGATAATCAGGTCGTAGGC
>JAESUL010000053.1 GCA_016763115.1 Phycisphaerales bacterium
CGTGACCGGTCCATGGGCAATTGCGGCTATTGATCAGTATCGTTGTGGCTGTTGTGACGTTGTGTTCCGCTTTGTATGCGATGATTTCATCAAGCAGCACTCTCAGAGCTTTGGTAATTGGCACAATCACCCGCATACGCTCACCGGATTTGCTGGTTTTCCATTCAAGCCAGCTGCCTTTATCAGCAGTGGAGGGGCATCCAACCAAATCTGCACGCCGTAAGCCCGTGAGCAGTCCAAACATTAGAAACCACCTTAATGGACGACTGGCAGCGCTGGAGAAGGATTCAATGTCCTCCGGTGTCCAAAGGTCTTCTGATCTGTCTGGCTTTTTGTAGAGGTTTTTAATTCCACCGGCGACATGCAGCGTGATTTCGCCCTGATCGACGGCATAATTCAAAATGCGAACCAAAGTTCCCTTCATTTTATCAGCTTGCCTGGGCGTGTCGCTCCATTGATCTCGCCACTGTTTAATGAGTTTTCGTGTTCGGCGATCTTCAAACAGCTCCAGCTCGTCTGGTCCGAATTCATCACGGATTTCCGGGAAGCATTCTTCGTAGCCGTTGCGAGTTGATCTGCGGAGTTTTTTGAATTCGTCCTCAAGTCTGAATTCTGCAATGATCGCGTTCAGAGTTCCGGGAACGCACTCATTCTTGCCTCGCCATTTGTTTTTGGCTTTGTGGTAGGCGTCAACGAAGGACTTTTTTACCGGTTCCGGTTCAGGAGCATAATCGCGGGTCCAGAATACCGGTGAGCGGGGCTCTCTCGAAACTTTGTAATAATAACGATAGATCCCACTTGTCAGTTTCTTGCGGTAACGGTGAATGCCCTTAAGATTGGTTATTACCATTCTTCCGTAGTCTCCTCCGTTCAAACGCTGTATCTGCAGCCGCCGATGGGATTCCACTGTGTTCGTTCAAAACCCTGTCTACAGCCCTGCGGTCCCACCTGTGGGTTCCAATGAGAGGCTTGGGTAGCAGCCCTTTGAGGATCCATGCGCACAAAGTACCCTCTGCAATGGAACAGTAAGTTAACAGGTCTGCTTTGGTCATCAAGCGGGGGGCAATATCGGACATGAAAACCTCCATGGCGTGACGGCTTCACAGATATCCCATGAAGCCAGAATTGTTCAGTTGACGATAGCTGTGGCGACCTGTCCCAGAGCAGACTGTTGTTCCCGGCTCATATTCTGAAAATCACGAATGACCCCGGCACCAACTTTCGTACCTGCCACGCCCATCAGCCCAACAGGGATTTGCTCGTCATCGAACTCTCCCAGACCTTCCAGAAAGAAACCCGCTGGCACCTTCAGAGCGTTGGCCAGTTGAACCATACGGCTAGCGCTGATGCGGTTGGCGCCACTCTCGTATTTTTGTATTTGCTGGAATGAAATACCAACCATCTCCGACAATGCTGATTGAGACAAGTTCCGGCAATTTCGGCGAAATCTCATCCGGCTGCCGACTTCCTGGTCGATTGGATCTATTTTGCACATTTTACTACTCCATTTGAAAAAGGAAGCGGGGAACCGCTCTACAGCTCAACCCGCGGTGCCGGTTGCGAACCCGACGTTTGTTCAGACCGCTGCACTCACGATAGAGAGAACTGCAGCAAGGCTAAAAGCGATGGCGATCGTAAGCAGTGAGCTGGTCACAAAACCAATGGTCGCTCCTGCAAATCTAATATTCTCTCTGGTAAGCATGTCTTGATCCTTTGAAAGAGAAAGTGGGGACGGGTGGGAGTATCCCGCCCCCGAGTTAGCCACCCTTCGAGGGGAGGTCAGGCGGCTGAAACATATTCAGTTGGTTCATCATCCACGTGCGTGATTGGCAATCGTCCACGTCTGGGGCTGCGGCGTTTAACCTTGCCGTCGAAGCTCTTGGTCATACGGGAGTTAAAACCACCACTGCGGAGTTTGGGTGCAGACCATTTGCGGGTCTGGATGCAATGGCGTTTGTTGTGAATGCGTTTTGTCTTGGCAATAGCAGCCTGATCGCGGTCGGTTTTCTTGCGGTGGCAGGACTTGCAGAGGCAAGCACAGTTGTTGAGATTGTTATCTCCACCAAGGCCGCAAGCGATCACATGATCATATTCGACGGTGGCGGATGAAAGCTGAATATCGCAGTCCTGGCACAGACCGTGATCGCGCAACAATGCAGCAGCTTTGGTCCTGGGTGTGAAAACCCTTCGTTTGGTTTTCAGCGGTTCTGCGGGTGGTTTGGGGAAAGGGTTCAATTTGCCTCTCCATCAATATGAATACCCCGGAAGATGGTTTCCGTTACCATCGATCTCATAGCGACCTTTTGAGCTATCACATCGATCTCGGCGAGATGGAGCTGGATCAGCCCCGCATAAGCCATAATCAGGGAAGCCGGATTGGTAGCTCCCACGCGATTGGCATGGGCTTCGGCTGCGTCATTGATGACTTCAATGTAGACATTGGCCTCTCTAAGAAAGCCATTGGGAGTGATGTTCATCACCATTCTCCCGTCGCTGTATTTGTCTGTTTTCGTGCCATGGTTGGTTACTCTCGTGTTTGGCGTATTTTGGAGAGTAAAGAGTTTAAAAACCCTAGTCAAGTGTAAAGAGTTTTAAAACACGACACGTATACCCAGTCGTACGCCCGGCAACCAACGCCACAGGAAGGCGTAAAATTGAATTCATCGAGGTGTAGAATACTATTATTGACTGTATTTCGTGTCATATGCCATTGTAGATATAGAGTTTATTCGAATTGATGACGGCGTCTGAATTGAGGTTGGGATGGACAAGGAGACTCGCGAGGGGGCGATAATCGCATTCTTCATTATGTTAATTGTAGTGGCTGCAATTCCAGCTTTTGAGGGAAATTGGTATCCCTTTATATCGGCCCTAATGGTTACTGGATTGTTTGAAAGGTGCATTACTCCGTGCGACGGGTCGCCTAGGTGGACGGTTAGAACAGGATCCGGGCGTCGGAGAATTGGGCGAGAATTGCTATTCCTCTTGAAACTTCCATTTATCGTGCTTGAATTTTTAGCGTGTCTCTTCGAGGAGAATGTAGAAGAGTTTTTCTCACTGCTGTGGGCGTTGTTCTTATTGGCGCTCATGGGAGTTGCTGCGGCAGGATGGGTAACACACGTGTATGTTTGCTTAAAAACAGAGCAATGGTTGCTGCTTATTGGTGGCGCAATAGCGGTGCCGGTTGGCGTTATTCATGGCGTGGGGATTTGGTTTGGGCAGTGGTAGGAAATAATCTAGGAAATGAATATTGCGACTACTTTGTGTACACTTTTTACAAATTTCTCGTCGTCATCTCCCGAAAACTGAGGGTATACAATTGTTTGAGGCGGGTTTTCCTGCGAAACTGTAACTTCTTCTTTCGATACGCTTTGGAAGCGTTTGATAAAAGCCTCGGATGTTGGTTCTCCCGGTACATTCAATTGAACCACAACAATATCACCTGTTGATGCCGGTAAATTTGGATTGATGTAAACCAGATTACCAGGCTCAAGTGCCGGGACCATGCTGTCGCCTATAACGTATAGAGCGTACACTCCGGGAACACCCTCGAGCTGCGGAAGATTAATTGCGTAACCTGAGTTGGTATCTCCGCTGAATTCAATTGCTCCGGTCGATAGAGAGCCCGCGGCAGATCCCAATATTGGAGTTTGTCGATTTGAGTTCATGCTCTCTTCATCAAGAAAAGACGTATCCAACCCAACGGCTGGCCTGGCGTTGGACCGTGCGACACTGTTTGATCCATTTCCATTAAGTAGCCACTCTGAAGAAGTGTCCAATGCATCTGCCATCAATTGCAATGTACGTGTGGTTGGATGTTTTACTGACCCACGCAACAGATTTACAAAAAGGTCTTTGCTCTTGCCTACTTTTTTGGCAGCGCTGGTTGGATTGAGATTTAGTGCAACAAACCGTTCGTTGATGCGCTTTTTTAGATCTTCTGACATTTGAGTAATTCTACTCGGATTCGATTTTTTTTCACCCTGGTTTAAAAACACTTGTGATAGGGTATTTAAACACCTATGTTGTGAATTATGATTTTGAGCGACCATATCCCCAAACTTGCCAGAATGTACTCCAATCACACTGGAAGGCCCGTCACGGCCTTGTCCCGGAAGCTCTTCAAAGACAGCAAAAAAATCCAATTCCTCGTGGATGGTCATGATCTTTGTACCCGTCGATATTGGTCAGCATTGGTTTGGTTTGAAGAAAACTGGCCAGATGCAGTTGAGTGGCCTGAAGACGTACCAAAACCAGAGCAATTAAAAACTGCACTGGCGGTGGCGTCATGATCAAACATTTTCAAATTCACGATGGCTTTGCCCGCCTTGTGATAGTGGCGTCCTGCTTTGTCTCCCGACACACCATGGGGCAGGGCGCTGCATCTTTTCTATCAACCGCGAATATATGGCCTGTCCTCTTTTCGGCCTTTCGCGAACTTGCACGTGTTGTGCTGGCGGACCAACTCGCACAACACGTGCCTTTTATTTTCACAATCTTTCGAGGCTTGTCAGCTTCTAAGGTTCCAGCAACCAGGATGCTTTGAAATGACTGTAGCTTTCGACAAAAACAACAAACGCAGACAATTGACCGTTGAGGATTATCGGGAAATCAAGGACGCATTTAAGCGGTTGGTTCTGTTGTGTTTGAAGGATGGACATCGAGGTGCAACTGCAGCTGCGATTGTGACCCGCGTCAGCCAGGAGCGGATTAGCCAGTATTACTCACACGATGAGAAGTTTCGTGGTGATTTTGCGCCTGCTGACATCGTGGCAGACCTGGAAGCTCATGTTGATGCACCGATCGTAACGGAGTTTCTTGCAGACCTGCAGGACCGACGCCTGATCAAGCGGGATGAATGCACAACAGTACAAAGCCCGGTGAATGCATTGCTGAGTGTGATTGCAACCATGGGGCAAGTACAGACGCATATTGCGGAGACCATGGCAGATGGCAGGATTGACCCAGAAGAGCGCAAGCAGCCGAAGAAGACATTCAGGACAGCAGAAGACCAGCTAACTGCCGCGCGTCGTGCATTCATCGACATCATAGAGGAATAGGCTGATGAACAGCATTTTCTACATGGTGCTTCGCAATAACGGTTTTGGTTCAGCATCCACCAGCCGTAGGCACTCAACGTTTGATAATGCGGCAGAAGAAGCACATCGGCTTTCCAAAGAGCATGGCGGCGAATTCATCATCATGAAATCTACTCACCGGATGAACGCAAGGCCCGCCTGGGTAAGGGATGTTGAGCCTATCGGCGGAGACCTCGACGATGACATGCCGTTTTGAGGAGTTTGCGTAATGCTGGAAACCCATGAACATCTATCATCGATCGATCAGCAGGTACTTGCTCGTACCGGCCTTTGGTCAGATGCCGCTTTACAGCGCGTCTACGGCAAAACAGCAAAAGACATTCTCAATCAGGACGCCCTGGCTCGTCTGAATGGTGCACTGCCTCCAATCCTGATCAAGGCAACGAAAACCAAACAACTTATGGCCTTGCGTGACCATCTCCGGCCATTGGTTGAATTTGTTTGCGATGCATACAATCTCGATCCTGCGGAAGTCATGACGCGAACGGATTCAATTGAGTATCAAGCACCGCGCAATGAGGTTTGTTACCTCTGCAGCTGGTCTTGTGAAAAACAATCATCCGCCAATCTGGCAACGGCAATCAACGTAACAACCAGATCATTCAACGTCGCCGTCACAGCGTTTTGTGATGCAGCGGGAATACCACTTCCAGAAAGTATGTATCTCGCACAGGCACCGATTATTCCGGCGCGGAGAAACTGAGCTTGGCTGGTGCGTATTACAACGAGATTGAACCGTTTGCAGCCGGGTGGCTGAGAAAGCTGATTAAGGCCGGGCACATTGCAGACGGCGAAGTTGATGAAAGGGACATTCGTGACATCGCACCAAATGAACTTTCTGGATTTACCCAATGTCATTTCTTTGCAGGCATTGGCGTTTGGTCCTTCGCATTGCGAAACGCCGGATGGCCAGACGATAGACCAGTGTGGACCGGATCCTGTCCTTGCCAACCTTTCAGCCAGGCAGGCCGAAGAAAAGGGGATGCTGACGAGCGGCACTTATGGCCTCACTTCTTCCACCTTATCCAGCAATGCACACCTGACGCAGTGTTTGGAGAACAGGTTGCGAGTAAAGACGGCCTTGCTTGGCTCGACACTGTACAATCTGACATGGAGGCTACTGGCTATGCCTTCGGGGCGACAGGTATGTGCGCTTGTGGGGTCGGCGCGCCGCACATCCGTAACCGCCTATGGTTTTTGGGTGTCCGGTTATGTGACGCCGGCGGCGAGAGATTACAAAGACACCCCGGGAATGGTGACACAGACCCTGGCCGGACGATCGAGGCTGGATCAGCTTCCGAGGTTAGTTCACCAGATGGGTTGGCCAACAGTGACAGAATCCGACGGGGCCCGCGGAGTGGACTATACCAGAGACCAGAGACCGGAAGCTGGGGGAATGAGCTTGGTATCAGCAGCGGCCAAGACGGGCTGGAAGACAGCGAGCGCCACGGATGGAGAACGGGGAGGTACGATAACTCCCAGGATGACAGGTGGATCATTGACACAGCAGGCAACATTAGCGGGCCCGGCCCGACTAACGGTTTCTGGAAAGATGCTGACTGGATTGGATGCAGGGATCAACGATGGCGGCCAGTTGAACCCGGCCTTGAGCCGCTGGTTAATGGGGCTACCAACAGAGTGGGACGATTGCGCGGCTATGGTAACGCGATCAACGCGGAAGCGGCGCGGGTCTGGATCGAAGCGGCAAGCGAGGTGATGTTATGAATCTATTTTTTGTATCGGCATTTGTGGCGATTACATCCACGGCAGCTTTTGAGTTGGTGAAGAATGACACATCGACAGCTCTGGAGCCTTCGTGTGTTCGGGTTGTAGATGGTGACACAGACGTTTTGCAGGGCTGCAGTAACGAGACCAACAAGCACATTCGTGCTTTAGGCTACGACACACCGGAAATGAGCGGCAAGAGCAGATGTCAGAACGAGATAGACATTGCCAAGAGAGCCACAGCAAGGCGTAGAGAATTACATGACGCCGGTGGCGTTCATTTCATCCCCACAGGTCGCAAGGATCGCTATGGCCGGTATCTGGGTCAGATGTGGACGAAAGACGGCGTGCCCTTCGGTGACATTCTGATTGCGGAAGGCCTGGCGCTGCCATGGAAACCCGGTAAGGCACACAAGCAGTGGCGTAAAGCCCAATGGTGTGGGGAGGGCGGCTAATGAGCAGAGAGCGCGCTGTTACCATTCACAGAGCAAAGCCTACCGAGAACTATACCATTGTGCGTAATGCCATTCTGGATGATCGCGCATTGTCACTGGAAGCGCTTGGATTGCTGATTTACCTGCTTGGTCGTCCGGCAGACTGGTCCGTGTCCGTAACTCACCTCAAAACAGAACATAAGATAGGCCGTGACAAGGTTTTGAGGCTCATAAAACAGCTTCAGGACGCCGGATATATCACACGGCATCTTGTGCGGAATAGCGACACAAAAGCCTATCAGCAGACACAATATCATGTGTTTGACACACCAAAAGGCACAAAAGAGCCACGCCCTGAAAACACGGACGTGGACCGTGATCAAAATGAGAACATTGAGGCTGAGGGAGCCACTACCGTGTTTGCCGGGAGCGGAAAAGCCGGAGACGGAAAAGCCGGGAGCGGAAAACAAGGTCGTATACTAAGAACAGATTCTTACAAAGAACAGAAAGATACTAATCCCCCCTATACCCCCCAGGGGGTTGGGAGGGTGGACGCTCCGCTTGATCTGGTTTGGATTGATTTTCAGGAACGATGGCAATTGAGCGCAACAGATAGCTTTGAGCTATGCCGGGTCCATTGGCAAAAACTTACACCTGACGAGCAATTGTTGGCTCTCCGATACGCCAAGGGCTACCAGGCTGCCAGTAGAAACCAGACGCGACCCACAAATGTTAGAAACTACCTTGCAGGCAAGCGATGGCAGGGCCAGCAGCAGAAAGCCAAAAAGCTTGGCGTGGAAGTTCGAAAACAGGTTTTTGTCTATGAGGGAACCGAAGCGTGGAAAGCGTGGTTGAAATTCAGAGGCAAGGGTATTCCGAAAACCGGCGACAAAAAAACCGGAGCGCAAGGTTGGTATTTCGACAGCCTGTTCCCACCGGTGGCGAAACAGCAGACCGAAGGAGCAAGGGCGAATGGTTGAGTTAGTCGATTTATCCAGAGAGCGTTCAGTACGATCCGGCATGGCCAAAGACACAAAGGTGGAGCATTTGCTTGAAATGGCGATTTTGTACCTATATTCCGAAAATGTGCCGACAAGATAAAAAATGTTTCTGAATGGGCAATGGTTGTGAACCAGAAAGGAAAGGGGCGAATGGTTAACGATTGCTTATTAGTAATTAACGCAATATGAAAATCAAAAGAATAAGAGGATTTGCTATGAATACATTGATGACGATTGGGTATGAAGGCGCAAACATTGATGATTTTGTTGCAAGCCTTAAAAGCGCTGGTGTTAAAGTTCTAATAGACATTCGTCAGCTTCCTATTTCAAGAAAACGGGGCTTTGCAAAAACGGCGCTTTCCAACGCTATGGCTAACGCCGGAATGGAATATATTCATATCAAGGCACTGGGCGACCCAAAGGAAGGTCGAATTGCTGCCCGAAGTGGCGATATGGAATTGTTTGAAAAAATATTCAGAACTCATTTAAGCAAACCCGACTCGATGGAAGCGGTCCATCAAGCTATTGAGATAGCGATGACATCACCGTCTTGTCTTCTTTGTTTTGAACGAGATTTCACTTGCTGTCATCGCGCTATAGTTGCAGAGTGTATGTTGGAGCACTCTGACTTGAAAATTCGTCATCTGGGTGTTCGTAAAGGTTTGGCGCAAAACGAGGCTTGTGATGACTCCCAACCAAAACCAATTTCAGCGTGCGGGTGAAACAGAAGCAATAATTTTGATAAAAGCGACACCTCAAGTCAGTACCAAACACGGTGAAACTGTTTGTTGCGCCGGGGTGGACATCGAAGGCAATTGGCTCCGAATGTTTCCAATCGCGTTTCGGAACCTGGCAGACACCGGTAAATTTGGTCGATGGGACCGCGTTAAATTCAAATGGCGGAAACCCAGTGAAGATCTTCGAATTGAAAGTCGCCACGTAAATCAAGACACACTTGAAATCGTGGGTCGTATCAAGAAGCAAGAACGTCCAATATTTTTTGAGAAAATGATTGTTGGTAGTCTTGATGAAGAACACCGTCAGAAAAGAAGCCTAGCCTTAATTCGCCCAAAAATACTCAATTTCAAATTTGAACGAAAAACCGAAGATGAAATAGGTAAAGAATCTCAAAAATTTGCGGAACTGAGACGGCAATCCGATCTGTTTTGTGAGGGTAAAATCATTCCCTACAATGTTTGCCCTTATAGTTTTAAATACAAATATGAGACAGACGATGGAGTTAGGGAAGGCACCTGCCAGGATTGGGAGATTGGAGCTACCTATTATAGATTCCATCGAGAGTATGGCGAAGAAAAAGCACTCAATGAAATGGCTGATATTTACGGCAATCGTTACCCGGAGGAAGGGATGTGTCTTGCCATGGGTACTCATTCGCGTTGGCCAGACAAATGGCTGATCAATGGGGTGATAAAACTAGATCAACCAAAACAAATGGGTTTGTTTTAGATACTCATTTTGAACAATACCGAATATTGTTTTTTTCACTCTCAACAGTAATCACAAAAATATATTGCCTACGACGAATAATACCAACGGGGTAACACAGCTGAAGAGAGCCGAGATTGATATTTGGGCTCCGATGATGCAGCGCGGGAACTTCGCGAGCTGACATGGCGGATAGACCAGCGCTACCCGCTACTGGCAATCAGCGTTGAATCCGGTGGAGTTTGTATAGGTGTGATGTCAGCGGACAAAGCTTCAAGGACGGTGGCGGGATGAATAAGCAAGATGGCCTGAAGCCACCTTGCTGTGTGAAGACTAGGCAATCAATGACTGCAACTGCAATGCAATTCGCTCAATCTGAAGAGCGTATTCCACCGAATCCAGCGCAATCCTGATACCAAATGAAAACCACAAGGCCCTGGTTGCCCATTGCCCTCCGTTGCCATCTACTTTTTTTTGTGCCAAATTGATTTGAACCTTTCACTTAGACGTGGGTTTGGATTTATTAGTGGGCTAGTGAGTTTGACCCTCGCTGGCCCATTAGCTTTTTAAAAAAGCTAATCACTAATACAATCCATGGGGGGGTGTAATCAACTGATTGTGTGCAAAGCATTTTTCTTGCCTTGATAGTAGCCTGGTTGAAATTTGCCTTCAGAACACCGCCGTAACGCTTGTGATAGCAAACCCCCAACGCTGACTGCTCAACAACCGCACAAATCTAACGATTTTGGTTGTTACAGCCATCAGTGAACAAGATTGCAAACCGATAGATAGGAACACCGATCGTATTTAGTCTCCCTGTGGATAATAATTCAAGATACAAGTATTCGAATGTTTTTGTTTAAAATTATTAGTTATTATTGTCGAATCACCAACTGTATTAGAATATTAGTTGATCAGATACTTATTAGAATGTCAGATATATATAGATTGTGCATTTTTTATTTAATAATAGTAAACTCAATATTATTTGAAACAAAATTGTATTTTTCACGACTATTAGTTACTTCAATAATTGGTTATTTGAAATTTGTTATTGTAAAAGTACTCTGTAAACTAGATAGGGGTTGGCAACGGTAGCTCATTCGTTGACACGCCGCCTACAGCTGCTAGATTCACCTCACAAGAGCTGCACCAGTAGCCTTAAAGGGCAGGCCATATATTCGCTTTATAATGATGAGGCGAAGCATTGAACGAGCCAAATTCTTTTATCCTGCCATCTGGTCTTGTGATGAATCTGGATAGGCCATCGCCTTCGATGGTGCATCCACGCGACATCATCGATATTTTTAGCCGTTTGCCAATTTTCGCAGGAAATCAGGAAACAGGTTCTCGACTGTCCTGGACATGGGCACAGCGTGCCGTTGCCGCATCCTATTTTGTTGATCTGGAATATTTGTCAGCTGCATTGCTGTATCACGCGCCAATCGTTTATCTGGGTGATATCCCGCAACATCTGCAAGAGATGATGCAACAATATGAAATGCACAGCTGGTTTCGGGACCTTTTCGGAGCTCTGCAACAGAACATTTTTGAAGCGCTCGGTGTATCGTGGCCATTGGATGATCAAGCGAAAGAGCGTATTGAAGCTGCCTATTCAAAGGTCGAAGCGATTGAGCGGTGTTATCTACAAGCCGTTCCGATAGCTGTACCAGGCAATCACAGATTTGATGACAGACCATCCTTTCTTGATCACGTGCACCCGAATGATTTTGAGAAATATTTGACATTTGCCGGAATTAAAGTGCCGCCAGTTGATGGAGAGCCACGTTCGCGGCTTCTCAATACCAGAGGCGGCAA
>JAESUL010000054.1 GCA_016763115.1 Phycisphaerales bacterium
GAGGGCGGCGACGCCGGCGGACTCCTCGTCGCCAGCGGTACACCCGAACAGGTCGCCAAGGTCAAGGGGAGTTACACGGGGCAGTACCTCAAGGGGATGCTATGAATGATCCTGCACTCGAGAAAAAGCCTGACATTAAAGCGATATTGAACCTGGCGGCAACCCAATCCTTCTTCTTCCGGCACCCAGTGCATCACCATGCTCCCGTCTATTCAAACGCACTGCTCACCACCCCAAGCAATACGGTGTTCATTGAACACGCACAGGTTCTTCTCCGATCGATCAAACGGACGCTGGCCTTATGTGTATCAGCTGCATGTGCTACCGTTTTCATCACAACGACCATCTTTGTGATCTCAATGGCTCAGGGGATCTACATCGCTGCGGATTTCATTCTTGTGCTCGGGCTTACATCAACTGTTGGTGCTCTTGTGGCCATTCTTGTTCTTTGGATCTCATTTGTTCAAAGAACAATGATCTTCTGGCCTATTGCGATTCAACCAAGCACGAGTGGGCTCATTGTCCGTCTCGCCGAAAGACGGAAATGGTGTTGCCTCGACGCACTCAGCCCCACGCTCGCCGTCCGCGCACTCCAGTTCAAGCCGCCCCCGCGTGGGTATAAGTTCATGCTCCCAGAGGAACTCAAATCGCCCCGTTTTGGCACATGGCTCAAACTCACGCACACCAATCGAATGCGATGGGTGCTGCTCGGTCATTTCGGAACAGAGGACGAGTCCCTTGAAGCCGCACTCGATTGGTCAGCGAAACTCGATCTCCCCGAAAACTCAACACTGGACCATCAACAGCCTCCGGAGTGTCTCGTGTACTATTTTAATCCAAAGGTTCTGTAAACAATATCGGGTGCCACGGGTTGACCGTCTTCGGCAACCCTTGTCTTGATTGGGCATAAACGATTCAAAGACACGGCTTGGAGAAGACTCCAAACCGTGGCACCCTCACCGTTGCATATGATCTGCCATGGGCGATAAGCTGAAAAGAACGATCGAACACGGCCAGCATGTCATCAAACTCTACGAACGCAGCACCCTCGTCTGGCTCGGTTCGTTTGTGGCCCCGGTGGTCACCGAGGTCTACTACGCCATGCCCGCACCCGACGAGTGGCCCAAGGTTCAGGTCCGCGCAAGGCGGGGAATCCTCGCGCGATACAACTACAAACGCGGACGCCGACGCGGGCTGATGCTCGATGATGAAAACTTCAACCAGGCTTTCAAGGTCACAACAAGCAACGAGGACTTCGCCATCATGCTGCTGAGCCCGGCGGTTCAAGAATACATGCTGCGAAAAAGAACGGTTGACTGGAGCGTGGGCGAGGGCACCATCAAGCTCTGGTACCGCGGATCACTCAAGAAAAGCAGAATCAAACGAGCCGTCGAGAGGCTTGTCGGGTTTCACGAGTTGATCGCTGAGGAACTCTTTGACTACACCAAGGGATACCCTTCACCATGAACACGACCAAAGCAGGACCGATCACGAACCGAGTCGCCCGGATCATCGCGGGCAACGACGCCGAACTCATCGCCGCGATGCCCAGCGGGTACGCGATCTTGGGCAAGTACCAGCCCGAGGCGATCAACGGGTGCTGTATGTTGTTGCCTAAGGAAGTCGTTGCATCGCCCAACGATCTGAGCCATGCTGAACGCGGGCAGTTTTTCTCTGACCTGACCTTGCTCGGCGATGCGATCATGCGGGCGACGGGCTCGACGCGGATCAACTACCTGGTTTTGTGCAACCAGGTGCCCGAACTCCACGGGCATTGTGTGCCTCGGTTCGATTCCGAAGATTCGGCGTTGCGGATGCTCGGTCCGTTTGAGGCCTACGACTTTGGCGACGCCCGCGTTGCGGATGCACTCAACGCCGATAAGGATCTGTACAGCAAACTCAAGAATGCCTTGACCTCGTTGCTCGCTGACCGCGACAGCTAATCACCCGGCTTTGACCATCTCATCAAACCCAGCGATCTGCCTGCGGAGAATGGAAACATCGCACCGCGCGGGCATGCCTTTGTGCCCGCAGTGTGCTGATGCGATCCGTGCAACCACGGCTGCGACGACGCTCGGCGAGACCGCCCCACCGACCAGGTGCTCGTGATCCACCCACGAGAGCGTCAGTTCGTGATCGGATCTCTGCCCGTCTGACCAGTCGATATGAAAAGTGTACAACCACCCATTGCTGGTCTCGTGCTCGCCATCAATATGAATGGCGGCTTGGTCGGTGCTGCTTCTGCCTTGCTTATCCACAACGGAGTGTATCCAATAAAAAAACCGGGTCGTATGCCCGGCTCAAATCAAACACTGTTCTTGATGGAAAATCAGCCGGCTACTACCGCCCCGGTACCGAGAGCAGCGAGGAGAATCCCAAACCCAATGATCAAGGCGAGCATGAACGCGGTCGCCACCGCAGCAACCGCCGCGGCCTGCCCGAGCGTGTACCCAATAATGGTCTGGAACAAAATCACATACACCGCATAGCTGGCAACCAAAGAAATGCCCAAGATGGCGTAGGTTGAATCCGGCATCACAAACCCGAGCACGATCTGTACACCCGCGTTGACCAACGCCGCATAGAAGCACGCCTTGAAGGCATCACCAAACTCGGGAGCCTCATTGACGACAACCTTGCTGGCAAGCATGGTGATCAGCCCGACGATAACACCCTGAATCGCGGCACCAATCAAAAGCCCAAATAGCATCAACATTTGCCGCTCCTATTCAACCTGAAGATTTCACAAACACCAAGCACACACAGAGTGCCCTTTACCCCCCGAGCAGATCGGCGATCTCGTCATCGACAGGATTGCTCGCGCGGTCGTCTCTTGGGCCCTTGCGTTTCTCTTTCTTTTCGTCCTGCTCGTCCTCGTGCCTTTCTTGGGCATCGAGTTTGGCGTTCTGCGCGGCGACCTCGGCTTCGAGCTTGGCGAGGTCTTCTTCCTCGATCCGCTTGCCCTCGGCGGCCTGCTTGGTGACATACGACTCGATCTTTGGCTTATCGGGTGCAAGCACGACCGAGATCGCACGACCCGCTCCACGCGGGGGCATCTCGACCTTGGAGACATCGCTCAGGTCGGTGCAGATATTGAACAGGCGTTCTTCGCCGAGTTGCTTGTGCATGATCTCACGCCCGCGGAAACGCTGCGTGATCGACACCTTGTGCCCGGCGATCAAGAACCTCCGTGCCTGGTCGACACGGATCTGCACATCATGCTTATCGATTTTAATCGAACGACCAAGCCGGATCTCTTTGAGTTCCTGCCCGGCGGACTTGGACTTACTCTGGCGTTTGGAGAGTTCGTACTTGTATTTGCCGTAGACC
>JAESUL010000055.1 GCA_016763115.1 Phycisphaerales bacterium
AACCGCGCTGACCATTTACTCCACCGCCCAGCCCGGTGCGATCTCGCCGGACATGTACCGCCCGGTCCCCGGGCAGGGCAGCTACGGGTACACGCGGTACAACCAGATCCCGGGGTACGCGGCCATCAAGTAGGAGCGCACGCTCGCGATTGAAGCGGGGATTTCCGAGTTGAGTTTCACCGGTGTCGCCGCCCTACTCGACCCGACGACGGTGATCTTCGAGTCGCTCACCGACCCCGATGGCACAACGGTCCTCGAACAGGATTACCGTTTCGATCTGCTCAGCATGGACAAAATGCTCCAGCGGTACATCGACAAAGAGATCATCTGGGGCGGGACAAAGGTCAAACTTTTATCCGTGTCCGCCGGCGGGATGCTGATCGAGCGTGAGAACGGCGAGATCGAGTTCCAGCAAGGGTACCACGGCGTGCGCTTCCCCTCGATGGCCGACGGGCTCATCACCAAACCAACACTCAACTGGATGGTCGCTTCGGACACCGGCGGCGAGCAGGACACCCGCATCTCGTACCAGACCCAGGGCATCACCTGGTGGGCGGATTACAACCTCATCTACCACGACGGCACCGACGCCAACCACGGCACGATGGATCTGGGCGCGTGGGTTTCGATTCTGAATCAATCCGGCGGGACCTATGTTGATGCCACGCTCAAACTCGTCGCCGGCGATGTCCATCGGGCACCACGAGCTGGTGGTGGTGGTTCGCAGTCACCATTCTTGGCATCGGATATGATGAGGGAACGGAGTTCGAAAATGGGCTTTGAGGAAAAAGCATTCTTCGAGTATCACCTCTACACCCTCGGTCGCCCGACGACCATCCCCGATCGGTCCACCAAGCAGATCGAACTCTTTGACGCGGCCAAGGGCGTGCCCGTCGAAAAGAAGCTGCTCTACGATGGTTCCAAGGCCTTCATGCACTACGGCGGCGTCCAGAATGGTAAAGACTTTGGCATCACCTCCAACGCCAAGGTCGAGGTCTTCCTCTCGTTCAAGAACGAGAAAGAAAACGGGCTCGGCATCCCGCTGCCCTCGGGACGGATTCGCGGGAGCAAACTCGACTATGCCGACGGTTCGTTCGAGTTCATCGGCGAGGACACCATCGACCACACACCAAAGAACGAAGAAATCACCATCAAGCTTGGCAACGCGTTTGATGTCGTCGGCGAGCGCCGGCAAACGAAGTTCAATCGTGGCAAGGACTGGATCGTCGAGTCGTTCGAGATCAAGATCCGGAATCACAAAGACCAAGCCGTCGATGTGCAGATTCAGGAGCATCTGTACCGGTGGACGAACGCCAAGATCACCAATATCTCACACAACCACGAGATGCTCGATGTTCGCACCATGCACATCCCGGTGACTATTGAAGCCGACGGCGAGGTCGTGGTGACCTACACCGTGCGGTACGATTGGTAAAGGGGTTCTATGTCGCTGGGGATCATTCTTGTTGTTGAGGACGACGACGCGATTCGCCGTGGGCTTACCGATGCGCTGTCGTACTCGGGCTACACCGTGTACGATGCGCCCGACGGCGCGGTCGGGCTGGACCTTGCGTTGTCGATGGATACCGATCTGATTCTCCTCGATATCATGATGCCCAAGATGGACGGGCTCGAGGTGCTGCGAGAACTGCGAAAGTCCAAGCCCGCCCAGCCCGTGATTTTCCTGACCGCCCGCGGCGAAGAGCACGACCGCATCGGCGGGCTCAAGCTCGGCGCTGACGATTACATCGTCAAACCGTTCAGTATCGACGAACTGCTCGCCCGCGTCGAAGCCGTCTTACGCAGATCACCCGGACGCCCAACCACACTCGATGCGCTCGTGGTTGCGGGGCGGACGATTGATTTCGAGCGGCGCGAGGTCGTTCTTGCCTCGGGTTCGCGCCGAACATTCACAGAGCGCGAGCATGAGGTCTTGGTGTTTCTCTCCGCCAATGCCGGGCGTGCGGTCTCGCGTGATGAACTCTTGCAGAAGGTCTGGGGGCTCGATCCTCGCGGAACCCACACCCGCACCGTCGACATGACCATCGCACGATTGCGTGAAACCCTCGACGATAACCCATCAAACCCCGAGGTGATCCGCACCGTGCGTGGCAAGGGGTACATGCTCGTCGAGCCGGAATCGGATGAATCCAAAAGCGTCAGCGATGGGAAGGATTCGTCATGAATCCCCGCCGGGCGTGGACATGGGTAATCTTCTGGGCCGGCGTGTGCATTGTGCTGGCGACGCTCGGGTGGGCGAGTTATTCGGTGTACCAACTCGAAACACGCAACGCCGAGGTCCAAGCAGGGGCCCAGCGCCAAGAACTCATCCGTCTCGCGCTCTGGCGGATCGATTCACGCATCGCCCCGATCATCGCCCTCGAGGCCTCACGCCCGTACACCGAATACGAGCAACTCCAGATCAGCCCCGACGACTTGTTCCGCAAAGCGGGGTTTGCCGCCTCGGGCACCTCGCCGTTCTCGGGGCAATCGCAATCATTCGCCAGGCAGTATTTTCAGTACGACAATGAAGAGGAACAAGACCCTCAAATAGCCCTCTCTGGTGCCGCGGGCGGCGGCAGCAATGTCTACAGCACAACACTCGATTCAGATGGTTTTCGTGAGGGTGAGCGTGCAGCGGAATCGGCAGCGCCGGTTGTGTTGGCCGACAGTGAACTGAACAAAAAGCAGACCGGCTACGACTTCAAAGCCCGCAAAGCCATCGCCGACATCGCAGCACAGAATGTCGAATCGCTCCCCAAAGACGACCGGGCCGATGAGCAAAAATCGGAACGCGCTCGAGGGGAGTATGGGTTTGCCGATGATGTCATGGATGTTATCATGGAAGAATCCGTTGAGTTTGGGTTTGCGGGCAGCGCCGCACCATCACGGGCTTTCGAGGCGATCATCACCAACTCGCTCGGCGTACAGGTCGGCGGGCTCACCCCCCAATGGATGATCGGCGAGGATGGCTCGAGCCAACTCGTCCTCGTGCGAACAGTCACCGTTGATGGCAAGTCATTCACCCAGGGTGTCTGGCTCGATTGGCCCGCGCTCAACGCGGATCTGATCGATGCCGTCGAGGATATCTTGCCCGCATCGAGCATCACTTCCGGGCCTTGGGCAGATGAACAAGAGTCCTACCCGCTGGCAACCATCCCCGCGTCGTTCATGCCCGGCGGTTCCATCGCCTTGCCCGCCCAGTCGCTCACCCCCGCGATGATCGCCATGGCGGTGACCTGGCTCGCGATCATTATCGCCATCGCCGCCATCGGTTTGGTGCTGCGTGCCGCGATCCAACTCTCCGAACGACGCGGTCGATTCGTCACCGCCGTGACCGACGAACTCCGCACGCCGCTC
>JAESUL010000056.1 GCA_016763115.1 Phycisphaerales bacterium
GTAATGCATCTACCCCCGATTTCGAGTAGAATCAGATGTGAGTGTCTGATTGGTCAGAGACTCCTTAAACACACAAACATGAGCCCTATGCAGGGTGCAAAGCGAAGGAACCCTCTTGATTTGTGTTTCAGCCCTTTTCGATGAATCGAGGCACGAAAAACGGGCAGAAGTTGCCGGTTTTCTGGTTTTCTTCCCAATCCGGCGCACACTCACCGTGTCCACAGCCGCTATGGGGTGCTGTGGACCCTGACGCCACCACCGAACCCCATTGACAAGCCAAGAGAGGATCTACGCGGTGCGTACGCTCGATTTGCGTACACATCGCGGTGAATAAGTGTGCCTATGTCGTTTTCGCTCGGAAAACCTGAGTTCCAGTTTGAGCCAAGCACCTGGCAACCAGAAGTGCTCGCCAAAATGGACACCCACCACATCGTCGCCATCGCTGACGATGTACGCACACGCACACGGTTCGCATCCAACTTCCAGCGGTTCCTCTCCATCCAGCCCAACACCGAAGTCTGCATCCTCCACGGACGCTCGATCCTCACCATCGAGGGGCTCTGCGCCCAACTCGAATGCCTCATCCCCACCGATCAACTCGCCCGCACCATCGATGGCCCCATGGGTGTCGCCACCCTCCTACGAAAACACCCGATCATCACCGGGCACCCGCCGATCAGGCGAAGGTACTTCCTCTTCCACGACGCGGATGTCATCGCCCGCGCCAACCCCGATCTCTTCGCCGATATCGTCGAGGTCTTCGCAGGCGTCGCGGGCGAACTCGAGTTCGCCATGGGTGAATCTACCTTCCTCCAAAGATCCCTCTACCTCGGCGGGCCAGCCCTCGAAGCCGAAGCACGCTCACCCGACTCACGCCTGCACACCTGGTCACCCGAGAACACGCCCGGCATCCCCTTCTGGTCGCTGGTCACCGGGCTCAAGCAACCCCGCACCACCCTGTGCTCGATCGAGGCCCTCGTCGCCAGCAACGGGCAACGAATCGCCTAAACCCCCTGCTCCGTTCCCCTCGCCTCCCTCCATTTTCAACCCAGTTTTTCCCCTGCGATCCTTCGATTCGGTTGACTTGTCCTCTGCGCCGACCTTGGGTTAACGATGCGAATCATTGCCGGCAAATACAGAAGACGAACCCTCGCCTCCCCGCCCACGGGCACCATCACCCGTCCGTTCCCCGATATGGTCAAAGAGGCGGTCTTCAACCTCCTCCGTGGACACTTCGAGGACGAATCGGTCCTCGATGTTTTCTGTGGCACCGGGACCATGGGGCTCGAAGCCGCCTCGCGCGGCGCGACTCGCGTCGTCATGGTCGAACGCGACCGCAAGGTCGTCCGCGCCATCGAAGAAAACATCGCGATGCTTGGCGCGGAAGAAGAATGCGAGATCGTCTGCGCCGACGCCCTGGGCCCAGCAACCCTCTCGCGGTGCCCCAAGCCCGTTCACATCATCTTCTTCGACCCGCCCTACCCAATGGTCCGCGATCCCAAGCAATGGCCCCGCGTCAAACTCCAGTTCGAGCGGCTCGTCCAACTCCTCGACGACACCGGGTACGCCGTCCTCCGCACACCCGCACCCTTCTACCAGGTCCTCGAACTCCCCGAAAACGAATCACCATCCAAACCCAAAGCACCCGAGTACCAGAGCGAGACCATCGATGGCGAAGAAATGATCGAGATCGACCTCAACGACGACGCCGCCGGCGATGCCCTCGACGCATTCGAGGCTGCCATGTTCTCCCAGGCCCAGGCAAACACAGAGGAACCCGATCCCAAAGCCCCGACCGTTGATGTCGATCTGCATATGGACGGCGCCCTTGGCCCCGAGACCCACATCTACGGCACCACCGCCATCCACCTCTACATGCGTGACCCCGATGCCAAGGCATAAACTCACCCAGTGAACCCCGCCGCCGCCAAACCGTTCCCGCTCACCGATCGCCAACGCGAAGCCGTGGACCACGACACCGGGCCGCTGATCATCCTCGCCGGGCCCGGCACGGGCAAAACCCGCGTCATCACCGAGCGCGTCGCCGCGATGGTCACCGAGCGGAACCTCAACCCCGAGCAGATCCTCGCAGTCACCTTTACAAACAAGGCTGCGGGCGAGCTCGCCGATCGGCTCAACGGCTCGCTGGGCCCAGCGGTTGCCCAGCGCATCAGCACCTCGACCTTTCACAGCTTCGGGCTCCGGGTCATCAGCCGCTTTGGCGATGCGCTCGGGCTGCCCGCGAATCCGATTTTGATCGATTCTTCCCAACGCCGCCAGCTCACCCGTGAACTCATCAACGCCCAAGGGCTCTACAAGTCCATCCGCGGCGCGGGCATCGACAGCGCCATCGAGCACGCCCACACCACCATCGCCAACCTCCGCAACGCGGGCATCGACGCCAAGCACGCACGCAGATGGTGCGAGCATGAACTCGACGAACTGCTCGACGCGAGCGACCAAGAATCTACCGCACGCCGCGAGGTGATGAGCCGCTTTGGCGAAGCGGTCAGGCTCTTCGCGCTCTTTGACCGCGCGTGCATTGATCGTGGATGGATGGTCTTTGACGACCTGATCGCCTGGCCCACGCGCTTGATGCGCACCAAACCCAACATCGCAGCCATCCTCCGCCAAGAGCACCAACACCTCGTCGTTGACGAGTTTCAAGATGTCAACGCCGCCCAGATCGCCCTGCTCGAAGCGCTGTGCCCGCCGACAAGCAATCCCGATTTGTGCGTGGTCGGCGACGACGACCAGAGCATCTACGCCTTCCGCGGGGCCGATGACCGCGCCTTCGCCCGCTTTGATTCCATCTGGCCCAGCACCCGGACCATCACGCTCGACGACAACTTCCGTTCCGAGCCGATCATCGTACAAGGCGCCAACACCATCATCACCAACGCCCCCGATGGTTCGCGGTTCGCACCCGAAAAAATCGCCAACGCCTTCAAGCCCGATTCATCCACCTCGTCGATCGAGCTCGTTCGGCTCGAGCACGAGGAGCAAGCCGGTGACGCCATTGTCGCCATGCTTCTCAAAATGCGCGCACAAAGCCCGGAGTTGGATTTTTCCAAGGTCGCCGTGATCGCCCGCGCTTCATTGGACCTCTCGCGGATCGCCCGCGTGCTCGAAATCGCCGGCATCCCCTTCGATGTCCGCGAGCGCACCGCACTCATGGACGACACAGGCGTGCAGGACATCCTCGCGTGGTCGCGTGTGATTATCGACCCGACAAGCACATCCGATCTCCGGCGCGTGCTCTCGCGGCCGCCGATGCGCGCCGACCCGCACGAACTCGGCTCGCTGCTCGCCAGCTGGAAAAAGGCCCACGCACTGGCCGCTGTCGATCCAACCGAGCACGCTGCCCCCGGCGCGATCCTGCCTTGGATGAAATCCCGCGCAACAAGCGAGATGAGCACCATCGTCGAGCGGGCGATCGGCTTGTGCGCCGACCTCGCACTGGTCAACGCCGAATCACCCGCAGCTGCCACCCTGATGGAGATCATCAAACGCACCGGCGTCATCCACAGCGACCTCCCCGATGCGCGCGCACGAACATCGCGGATCAACGCCATCATCGGGCTGCTCGGGTTTGCCCGCTCGCGTGCATCGCGCCTCGACCAACCGGGCGATCTCGCGTCCCTGCACCGGTACATCGACGACCTGGACCCCGCGGACAAATCACTCGGGCAGCTCCCCGAAGACACCGTCAACGACCACCAAGAGCCCGACGACGCTGCATCAAGCGGCGCGATCCAACTCCTGACCGCCCACGCATCCAAGGGGCTCGAGTTTGATACCGTGTTTATCCCGAGGGTGAGCTCGCCGCACGGGTTCCCCAAGATGGCTGGCGCGGACAACGAACGCCTCCCCGACGGGCTGATCGACCGGGTCGGCGACGAGCGCGACGACAAACAGCGACGGGCCGACGAAGAACGCCGGGTGTTCTATGTGGCCCTGACCCGCGCCGAGCGCCGCGTGGTCCTGCTCGCCAAACTCCCCAAGTCCTCAAGATCAACCAACTTCGCGCTCGAACTCCTCGCCGACCCTGCTGCCAATGTCGTTGAACACGAGGTGCGCACCCTGCTCGACAACGAGCATTCTGCCGACGCTATTGCCAAGCTCGCCAGTGATTTCAAGGTCCGCAAGCAGATCCGCGACACCTTCGACACCCTCCGGCGAACCGCGCGAATCCGCGCCGCCGTCGCCCTCGACCACGCCGATACACTCGGGGTTGACCCAAGCGAACTCGAAGAAACACTCCTCACCAGCGCACGCACCATCGCCATTGCATCATTTATCGAGTCCAACGGGCACGCGCCCGATTGGGCAGCCGACTGTTCGATGAGCGAGCTGAGCGAACAACTCGTCGAGTCGCTCGCTGAATCGGCGCCCATGGAACCAACCATGCCCCCGGGGATCGCAGGCCCTCTGAACCTGAGCTACACCCGCATCCAGACCTACCTCAACTGCCCGCGTTGCTACCTCGTCAAGTATGTTTACGAACTCCCCGACGAAGAGCACGCCGCCTCAACCACAGGCAGCGCGGTCCACCGTGCGCTCGAACTGTTCTACACCCAATGGCGAGACGCCGACGCGGAAGGAATCCCCACGCCCGGAGTCGATCAGCTTCAAGCGTTAACCAAAGCCGCGTTCCTCCAGCTCTGGCCCGCGCACATCGAACTCGACACCGCGAGGCTCGAACAAGCCATCGCCCAAGCCCACACCGTCTGGGAAAAACTCCACGACCAGCAAGCACAGATCCTCGAACTCGAACGCGATGTCAAGGTTCCCTACGAATGCGAAGGCGTCACCCACACCCTGATCGCCAAGATCGACCGCATCGACCAACTCGCCACGGGCGGGCACCGTGTGATCGATTACAAAACGGGGTATCCCAAACAGGACCTGCTCGAACCCAAGAAGACCGACCTGCAGATGGGCATCTACGCCATGGCATTGCAAACGCTCTTCGGCGAGGACATCTCCGGGTCGGACTTCGAGTACTGGCTGCTCCAAGACGGCTCGCAAGGACGGATCGGCGCGGACGATCTGAACACGGCTTCGATCGAAAAAACCATCAACAAGGTCATCACCGGGATCAGCACCGGGCAGTGGGCCAAGGGCTCCAAATGCCGAGGCGATTGCGATATCCTTGATCTCAACCCCAATCTGGGCTGAAATACGCCCAAACCACCCGTCATCCGCATCATCGCCCAGTATCGCGGGTACAGACAAAGCAGACACCGAGCAGTTCCTATGCCCAATAGAACCCATCATCGCGAGAGAACGACCGCATTGCGATTCATGATCGTGTTGATGCTCTTGGTCTCTTTCCGCCCTGCCCTTGGATCAGAGCCAATCCGCAAAGCCCTCGCCAACGGGCTCGAACTCGTGCTGTTCGCAGATGATGTAC
>JAESUL010000057.1 GCA_016763115.1 Phycisphaerales bacterium
AGATGATGTTGCGCAACTTACTGCTGCACAATTGCACCGTAAAATTTCACCAATAGTATCGGGCGACGACGCCTTCATGCTCTACGACACCTACGGGTTCCCGGTTGATCTCACGCAGATCATGGCTGAGGAACGCGGGTTGAGCGTTGACCTTGACGGCTTTGATCGTGCAATGGAAGAAGCCAAGGAACGCTCACGCTCCGGTGGACGCAAGGACGAGGGGGGCACCAAGATCGAACTCCGCGCCGAACAAATCGCCAAGCTCAACCACCTGCACAACAAGCCCACCGACGACCACGCCAAGTTCAGCGGCAAAGACCTGCGTGCAACGGTCAAGGCGATCTGGAACGGGCACAACTTTGACGACCACGCCGACAACACCATCGCGGGGATGAAGCCCGTCGGGATCGTGCTCGACAAAACCAACTTCTATTCGGAGATGGGCGGACAGGTTGCCGACACGGGCGAGATCCAGGTCAACGGGTCCAACCCCGGATTGTTCAAGGTCGTGAACACCAAATCCTTCGGCGGGTTCGTCGTCCACATCGGGCGGGTGCCCAAGGGCAAGATCAAGGTCGGTGACGATGTCATGCTGTATGTCCAGCCCAAACGACGCGGGCTGGTCGAAGCAAACCATACCTGCACGCATATCCTCAACTTCGCCCTGCGAACAGTCCTCGGCGAGCACTGCGACCAGCGAGGCTCACGCGTTGACCACGAGAAACTCCGCTTCGATTTCACCCACAACACGCCGATCGGGCAGACTGATCTTGAGAAGATCGAACAGATCGTCGCCCACCAGATCGAGCAGAACCTGACCGTGTATTCAGAGCTGGCTCCGCTCGGGCAAGCCAAGCAGATCAGTTCGCTGCGCGCCGTGTTCGACGAGACCTACCCCGATCCGGTTCGTGTGGTTTCGATCGGTGTTGAGGTGTCCCAGTTGCTCCATGACCCGACCAGCGAGGCGTGGAAGTCCGTCTCCGTCGAGTTCTGTGGCGGCACGCACCTGGCAACCACCGACAGCGCCAAGAGCTTTGCACTCATCAATGAAGAAGGCATCGCCAAGGGCATCCGAAGAATCACGGCGTTGACCGGGCAGTTGGCACTCGACGCCCATGATGCGGCTGACAAACTCGAAGCCGAAGCGGTGGACCTGACGCATGTCCCGCCCGCACAACTCCAAGCAAAGTACCAAGAGGTCTACGCCAAGGTTGACGAGGTTGTCATGCCCGCGATCCGCAAGCACGGCATCCGGGTGTACCTGACCAAGGTGCAAGAGCACATCAAGGCCTCCAAGAAAGAAGTTGCCAACGCCAAGGCGGGCGAAGCCCAGAAACTCGCGGCCGGGATCGCCGAGTCGGCCGCCGGATCGGCTGAGGAGATCGTGATCGCGACGCTTGAACTCGGGTCGGACCGATCGGCGATGGCAGCCGCCATGGCGACGATACAGAAAGCATGCCCAACCAAGGCCATCATCTTGATGAGCCCAGATTCCGAATCGGGGCGCGTTGGGCTCTTGGCCACAGTGCCGAGCACGATGATTACCAAGGGGCTCAAAGCGGGCGATTGGATCCGCGAGACCGCCGGGACCATGGGCGGCAAGGGCGGGGGCAACCCGATTCGGCCCAAGGATCGGGCACCGACGGCACCAAACTCCGCGAAGCAACCGCCCACGCTCGGACCTTTGCCCATTCCAAAATCCACTAATCCGCACCCGGAGCACCCATGAGCGACGAATCCACACGCAGAGCCTCCCAGAACCAGGCCCGCCAAGCCAAGGCGTGGTCGATCGCGCTGGACCCGGTCTATGGGATGATTGGGCTCGGAGCGATCGGGTACGGGATCGATTACCTCGCGGATTCGGCGTATCGGTGGACGATTATCCTTGCAATTACGGGGCTGGTGGTCGGGTTTTACCGGTTTGTCAAGGAGGCCTTGGATCTCAATAGGGAGCAGGTCCAGTCGTCTGCGAGGACCGACGGCGACCCGGATACCTGATCCGGTCGTCAGGCAGATTACGCGAAGTGGCGGGTCCCAAAGAATCCAAGGAAAACTCCTCTTTTATGTGTCGCCGATTGGATGAAGGCGACCTATGGTTCACGCCCTGCTTGGCAGTGTCCACGCCTTGCAGGTTCGCACACGATCCGGACACGCACACGAGTCGATTTCACGCCACCATGAGCACCGAATCATCACACACCTTGGTCAAACTCCCGATCGCCAAACTCGGCGCGTCGGTGATCCTTGCGTGCGTGCTGTGTGCCTTTGCTGGCGGCGCAATCGGCACGACCCAGGGCGGGTCGATGCGTGACGGGATGCTAACGCTGATCGCGATGATCCCCAGTGTTGGGTTGTCGCCTCTTGTGCTCGGGGCGTTGCCCGCTCGGCTTGCCGGCGCGTGGAGTGTTCCGGTGCTGGGCGTGTCGATGGCCCGATCATTGATGGCGTTGTCCATCGGGCTGGCGATCTATCTCACGATGGACCCATCCAAGTTTGTATTCTTCTTGTCGCTGCTCGCAGCCCTGTTGATCGTTATGGTCATCGAGGTCGCCTCGGTGATGTTCTTGGTCCACGAGTACGCACCTGAAATACCATCGGATGTCGCTGCGGAGGGCGTTTGAGTATGTCGAGTCTCACTCTCGGTGCTGCCGACCCGGTAGCCCATGTCATCAATCATCCGACCTTCGTCACCGAATCTGGTTGGGTGATCTGGTCGTCGGCGCAGACCAACCTTGTGTTGTCCGGGCTGATCCTCCTCTTTGTTGGTTTCTTTGTCGCCAAGGCGGTTTCCACCGGCGATGAATCTCAGGGGCACCTCCGCTGGATCACCAACAACCGATTCGCGCACATGATCGAGGTCATCTGCGGGTACCTCCGCGAGAACACGGTTCGCCCGCTGTTGCATGAGCGAACCAACAAGATGATGCCGTTCTTGTGGACGGTCTTTTTCTTCATCCTGATCAACAACCTGCTCGGACTGATCCCATTGCTTGATTTGCACAATCTGCTGCTCGGCGAAGCAGGTCTCGGGCTCAACCCAGAGATGGTCGCCAAGCACCAAGCTTTCATCGGCGGCACCGCAACGCAGAGTATCTATGTCACCGCCGGGCTCTCGATGATCGCGGGGCTGATGATCAACTATTCGGGGATCAAAGAACTTGGAATCGCGGGGTACATCAAGCACCTGACCGCAGGATCTCCCATCTTTGTCTGGCCGATCATTATCCCCATCGAGATCATGGGCACCTTTATCAAGCCGATCGCGTTGGCGATTCGTTTGTTCGCCAACATGACCGCGGGCCATATCTTGGTCGCGGTGCAGCTCGGGTTTGCTGCCGACGGGTTTAGTTCGGGCACCATCATCGGGATACCCGTTGGTGTGATTTCAGGCGTTGGGGTGATCGCGATCTACTTCCTCGAAATATTTGTCGCCTTCCTTCAGGCGTTTGTATTTATGTTCCTCACGACCGTGTTCATCTCGCTTCTGGCGCATCATGGTGAGCACGATCACGACCACGCACACGAAGGGGCACCGGCCCACGCGTGAGTCGCACATAGTTGTTGGGCCTGGGGCTCCGCGGGGAGGCACCCAAGGCCATTGCGATCTGAGTTGGATCGACAGTGGATTCTTCCCGCATTTCCAAGGTTCTGGTCGAAACAAAGAATCGACCCCTGAAAGGAATTTCTAAAAATGAAACTCACCAAGAAAATCGTTCTCGCAACCGGCGCAATCGCACTCATCGGTGTTGCCGGTGCAAACGCACAAGACCTCACCGCCGCGGTCGAAGTAACACCCGAGCTCGAAGCTGCTCGTAAGTTCGCAATCGACAGTGCAAACACTGGTATGAAGGGCATCGGCAAGGGCCTTGCTGCTCTCGGTGCTGGACTTGCTGTCGTCGGCGGCGGCATCGGCATCGGTCTCGTCGGCAAGGGTGCCCTCGAATCCATCGCCCGTCAGCCAGAGGCATCGGGCACCATCGGTACCAACATGATCCTCGCAGCAGCACTCATCGAAGGCGCGACCCTCTTCGCGGTCGTCGTCGGTTTGCTCGTTACTCTTGGCTAAAAAACCAATCAGCAATCCGAGGTTGAAACACGCCTCGAGTTGGTTTTCCTTGCACATGGAGAATTCCAGATGAAGCGTTTCGCCTTTCTGTTGACCCTGACCACCCTCGCCCTGTTCAATGCCCGAGTTTTCGCTGCTGATGCTTCGGTAATCGAAAGCCCAAAGGGTGGCATTGCGCCGATGATCACCACGATCGTTGTGTTCGTGATTGTCGCGGGCATCTCAGCGGTGAGCATCTGGCCCAAGATTGTCGGCGGGCTCGATGAGCGCAACGCCAAGATCACCGGCGAGATCGCCGCCGCCGAGGACGCACGCAAGCAGGCCAAAGAAGCGCTCAACGAGTACGAAAAAAGCCTCGCTGATGCCCGCGCCGAAGCCCAGCAGATGCTCGAAGCGACCAAGGCCCAGCAGATCGAACTCGCCGCCCAACTCAAGGCAACCGCCGAGACCGAGCTCACCGCGATGCGTGAAAAAGCCAAAGCCGACATCGACGCTGCCAAGAAACAAGCCCTCAACGAGCTCTATTCTGAGTCGATCACCCTCGCCACCGTGATGGCGGGCAAGATCCTCCAACGCGAGGTCACCGCGGGCGACCAGCAGCGTCTGATGGAAGATTCCCTCGCCGAGATGAAGACCGCCAAGAGCTAAGCCAAGCCGGGCAGATTGCCCGTTGACTTGAAAGGATCGCGATGCCCCTGATCGAAGCACACCCCAACGCACTCGCCAAGGTCTACGCCAAAAGCCTCTTCGAGCTCGCCCACGCCCAAGGCGGGCAAGCAAACACCGAATCGGTGCTCGCCGAGATCGAGGACATCCTCGAACTGGCCCGCAACGATGCGAGTTTTTCCGAGATGCTTGCATCACGGCTGATCGACACCGACAAACGCGATGCCTCGATCGTGCGGATCTTCGAGGGCAAGGTCTCACCGCTCACCCTCAACTTCCTGCGCCAACTCAACCGCAAGGGTCGGCTCGGCAACCTGCCTCCGATTGCGGCTGCGATGGACGAGATGGTCCAAGCCCAGTTCGGACGCATCGAGGTCGATGTGTTCACCGCGACCCCGATCAGCGCCGACGATCTCGGCTCGGTCAAAAACCGGATCTCCGATGCATTGGGCAAGGATGTCATCCTCCACCCGTACACCGATTCGTCGATGCTCGGGGGGATCAAGCTGCGTCTGGGCGATCAGTTGATTGATGCTTCGATCCAGGCCGAACTCCGCAAGATGCGTGACCAACTCGTCAAAAATGGCGCCGCAGAGATCCGCGGGCGTGCCAATGACATGATCGGGTAATGCCCACGCGAATCACACGATTCTCCGAAGGATAAGCACGACGCTTGTCCTTTTTTTATGCTTGGGCGCATATCATTTGCTACCCAAACGAGGAGCATCCCATGGCGAAGAAAACCATCGCAGATATTGATGTCGCATCCAAACGCGTTCTGATCCGTGTCGATTTCAATGTCCCGCTCGACGGCTCATCAATCACCGACGATCGACGCATCTGCGGCGCACTGCCCACGATCAAATCCGTCATCGAGCGAGGCGGCAAAGCCATCCTGATGTCCCACCTCGGTCGCCCCGCGGGCAAGGGCTACGAACAAGCATTCTCGATGGCCCCGATCGCCAACCGATTGGGCGAGTTGCTCGGTAAGCAAGTCACGATCCCGGCCGAAAACTGTAAAGATGCCAAGGTCGCCGCCGCAATCGACGCCATGAACGACGGCGATGTCATTTTGCTCGAAAACCTACGC
>JAESUL010000058.1 GCA_016763115.1 Phycisphaerales bacterium
ACCGGGACCAACCCGACACCGGAAGCCGAGAAGGTGATGGATGTCTCGCTCGTCTTGTACGCCGAGCATGATTACAACGCTTCGACCTTTACACCTCGCGTGATCTCGGGCACGCTGGGCGATATGCACGGCGCGGTGACCGGCGCGATCGCGGCGCTCAAGGGCAAGCTTCATGGCGGTGCCAATGAGGCCGCGATGGAGATGCTCAGTGATATCCGCAAGGACATCGGCCCGGACAACGACACCGCCAAGATCACCGATTGGATGCACGCGGCGTTCGCTGAAAAACGCAAGCTCATGGGGTTTGGGCACCGGGTGTACAAGAACGGCGACCATCGCGCACCGATCCTGCACGCCCTTGGACGCAAGGCCGCCGAGGCACGAAGCGATGAGTTTGTCAAGCTTTTCGAGCTCGGCGAAACCGTGCAGAAGATCATGGAAGACGAGAAGAAGATCTACCCCAATGTCGATTTCCCCTGCGGCATGACCTACTTCACCATGGGCATCCCCGTTCCCCAGTACACCCCGATCTTCGTGGCTTCGCGGATCACCGGGTGGTGCGCCCACATCATGGAGCAGCACGCCGACAACCGTTTGATCCGTCCGCGTGTTGCCTATGTCGGGCCCCCGCTTCGGAACTGGAACGGTTGATTGATCTCTGAATCCCCAATGAAAAAAGCGGACCCCATTGGGTCCGCTTTTTATATCAACTGTTCTCAGAAACTACGCCTTGGTTGCGGTATTCGATGATTGATCTTTGGCGAGTTGCACGGGTGGTGCGTGGGTGGTGTTGATGACGCCGCAGTCGGTGCACATCGCGCCGTAGGCACCGGTTGGAACGCCGGTCAGGTCCGTCCCGCACCCCGAGCAGGTCATCACGCCGAGCTTGGCGGTCATCTTGTTGACGACCATGGTTGCCAGGGTAATCGTCACCCCCACAACAGGGAGGGCTGGCAACGAGGCAAGCCCGGCAATACCGATCGCAGCAAGGGTCAACGCGACCAATACAGCAAACACACGCAGGCGCAGCTTGCGTATCCAAGGCATCTGATTTTCAATCATCTCGCTCATTGACAACCTCCGGGCAATGAATCATCCGTGAAACCGGGAATTGGGCGGATCCTCCACCACTCGTGTTCCCTCGGCGTGATTATACCATCCCCATCGGCCGGATGGGGGTTCAGAGTGGACGATAGAGGTCGATGATCTCGCGGATCTCGTCGGGCTTGGGCAGGTGATTGATCTGGATCTCGATCCCGTCTTGCCCCGATGACGCGATCCCGAGCCTGCCGACTTTGTAGCAGCGTTGGAGGAAGCTCTGGTCGACCGTCACATTACGGATGTTGTCGTGGACCACCTCGGAAGTCGAGCGGGAGAACAGCCCGTGGTGCATGATCGTTCGCTTGGTGGTGATCTCGATCGATGCGGTAAACCGCTTGATCCACCACCACCCGATCAATCCCAACGCCCCAAAGGCCATGGGCACAAAGATCGCGTTGTACCACCCGTTGGCATCTTTGACGGGTACCCAGATCAGCCCGACCACGCCGGCGATTCCGATGACAGCAATCATCAGGAACCGGAGGATTCGTGAGCGGATCCAGCACCGCCGAACCCGCATCACGCGGACCTCGGGCCCGGTGTCCGAGGGGTGCCCCGCAGCCGCCGCTTTGTCGATCTGCTCAGTTGGCTTCTCGGTCTCGGGAGAACCCTCAGGCACGCGGTTGATGTCGCCACAATCGGGGCAGGGGTACTTGGTGCCCGCGAGGGTGTCATCAACCTCTAGGGCTTTCTCGCAGTTGTCACAGGTCATCGAAATCATGCAGAATCCTCGCTTGTCTTTATTATACGGTTTCTGCGGAACGCCGTTTCGGGTTGAGCAAAAAAAACACCCCGCACGGATGCGGGGTGCTGTGGGAATATCAAAGGCGATGAAGTTAGACGCTCATCCGCTTGTTGAACTCTTCGGCCGAGACTTCCTCGATATCAGCATCGACGAGCACGGCGTCAATCGCCTTGTGCTCGCGGACCTGCTGGATGAGGGTCTGGATCTGTCCGTTCTTGACGAGCTCGTCGCGGAGTTGCTCGGGGCGTTTGCCCTGCTCCATGGCGAAACGAACGATCTGGGCGTTGATCTCGGGTTCTTCGACGCTGACCTCGAGTTGCTCGGCGACCTTGCCGAGGATGAACAACTGCTTGAGCGACGAGGTCGCCTGCTCGGTTGATGCGTTGCGGAGCTCGGCCATCTTCTGCTCGACCTCGGTCGGCGGCATCCCTCGGTACATCAGTTCCATCCGCTGGCGCTCGAGGTTGCGGGCTGCCTGGTTGGCGGTGAGCCCCGCGGGGAGCTCGAAGTCGCACGCATCGGCGAGGGTCTTGGCGATCTGCTGGCGCATGACTGCCTGCTGCTGGACCTCGGCGCGTTGCCCGAGTTGGGCACCGACCATCTCGCGGAGTTGTTCTTCGCCCGTGAAACCAAACTTGGCAACGATGTCAGCCATCGGTGCGGGGACGATCCGGTAGACCTTGACGACCTCGAAGGTGACGGTGAGGTCTTTGCCTCGGATGTCTTCCATCTCGTGCTGCTCGGGTCCCTTGACCTTGATGGTTTTGGTTTCGCCCTCTTTGGGCAGCCCGATCTGCTTGGCGAAGTCGGCGACGATCACGCCGAGGATCATGCCCTCTTCATCGCCCTTTTCTGGGATGCGGACGACGGCGCCCTCGATGTTGTAGTGCTCGGTGCCTTGGGCGTCCTTCATCACGGCGTTGCCCGTGAGGTAATCACCTCGTTCGGGCTTGTCGCGTTCATCAAGCGAGCCTTCGTTGATGCCGATTTTTTCGATTTCTTTGTCGACCAGATCATCGGGGAGCTTTGCGTCGGGCTTGAGGACCTTGAGCCCCTTGAGATCGGGGAGATCAAACTCGGGCATGACCTCGACTTCGATCTCGATGTGTACGGGCTTGCCGTCCTCGATTTCAAGGTCCTCGAAAATCTCATCGCTGGGCTGGGAGAGGACCTTGAGATCGTTGGATTCGACGGCTTCTTTGTAGGCCGACGAAACAAGGCGCTGGCGTGCTTCGCCACGGACATACTCACCGAATCGTTTTTCGATCAATCTGCGTGGGGCGTGCCCCTTGCGGAACCCTGGGATGGCTGCTTCGTGGGCGACGACATCGTATGAAGCGGCGAGGGTCTCATCGACTTTGGACGCGGGGATATCGATCGAGATGCGTTTTCGGCATGGACCAATATCGTCAATTTTGATGGAGTTTTTGGCATCGGACATGAAATGAATCCTCGACAAACCAAGCCTAGGGCTTGGGTGGATCGCGTGCTGGTCTTTGGCCGATCCGCCTGGGCACGCCTCCGTCCCGGATCAGCTCGGCTGGAACTCCCAGCCGGGGAAGAAGTGTAGCCTGCAACCGGTTGTGATACACCTGCAATGGCGGTTGGCGGGTGGTTCTTGGTGCCTATGATTCTTGCCCGTTGCCGGGGTGGCGGAATTGGTAGACGCGGCGGATTCAAAATCCGCTGGCCGAAAGGTCTTGGGGGTTCAAGTCCCCCCTCCGGTATTCTTGATTTTCAACACCCGATTTACGAACGGAAACCCAAATGGCAGACGAACAACCACAACAACAGCAGGTCCAGCTCCGCATCGACGAGTCCAAGATGACCTCGACCTACGCCAACACGATCCGGACATCGAACACCCAGGATGAGATGGTGATGGATTTCGGGATGAACATCCCGATGCAGATGCCCAACCAGCCACCGACCATTGTGTTCAATGTTGGTTCACGGGTCATCATGAACTGGGCTGGCGCCAAGCGTTTGGCAATGTCACTTGGGCAGGCTGTTCGTCAATATGAAGAGCGTAATGGCGAAATCAACATCAACCCGGGTG
>JAESUL010000059.1 GCA_016763115.1 Phycisphaerales bacterium
ACGAATAACTTTGGGGCCAGAGAGTTTGATGGTTGATTTCTTTTCCAGCACGCGCCCCGCGGGGGCGATGATCTTGGGACGCGTGGGCACATTCATCTGTGGTGCTGCACGCGGGCCCTTGATCTCGGGCTTGGGGGGGCGGACGGTGCGTGGTGGTTCGTTGGTCACCGGTGGCGTGGCGACATTGGCAGCAGGGACAGCCCGAGTTGCCGATGGTGGCGGGGTTGATGAGAGCCCGGCGGGGACATGGGGCGGACGCAATGCCGGTGCCGCGGGCTTGGCAGACGCTGCGGGCATCGATGGCTTGGTCGCCGCTGCGGGTGCTGCTGCTCTGGCGGTTGCCTTGGGCTTGGGTGGTGCGGCGACCGCGACCACGGTATCACCAACGGGTTCGTCGGTGTCCTCGTCGACGGCTTTGACTGCCTTGGCCTTGGCTTTGCGGGGCTTCTTCTCGCGGACCTTCTCGATGTCAACCTTCTCGGTTGATTCCACCGCGGTATGCGGAGAATCCTCGTTGTCCGTTGAGGCGAACCACTCGCGGATCGTCTGCTCGAGACCGATCGACACCGTGGACATGTGATTCTTGATCACATCCTTCGGGATGCCCTCGGCGTGGCATTTCTCAACGATCGCTTTGGACTTGATGCCCATCTGCTTTGCGATTTCAAAGATTCGTGTATTGGCCAACTGTGTTCTCTCCGTCTGTTGTCTAGTAATGACAATCGTGCGTTCGGTCTGATCTTCGTCTTGTACTTGTGCTTAGCTCTCGCCGCTAAGAATGTCGGCGGCCCGGTCTTCGGCGCCCTCGTCGGGCTTGGCGGCTTCGGTTTCTGGTTTCACGGGTGCGGGGATCGCGGCAGCTCCCAAGATGGCGGCGGCGGCAACATCGGGCGCGATATCTTCGCCTGAAATCGCACCCGACAGAATCGCCGATGCGGCCTGCTCTCCCTCCACCTTACGGGCGGCGGGCTCGGCCTTCTCGCGTTCCTGCTCGATCGCAACAACCTTGGATTTCTCGGCGCACAACTCAACCGCCTGCTCGGCGAGTGCCTCGTCGATCTCGAGTTCGACCATCAGCATCTCGGAACCAATCTCCTCGACATCAAACACCGAGATCATGCCCAAAGCAGCCAACCGGTCCACGCCCTCGGTCGTGATGCCCTCGATCTGCGTAAGTGTTTCAGCGAGTGTTTCGAGCCCCTTGGTGAACTCTTCGGGGGTCAGAATATCAACATCCCACCCGGTCAACCGTGCCGCGAGCCGGACATTCTGCCCGCGCTTGCCGATCGCCAGTGAGAGCTGGTCATCACGGACAACCACGGTCGAGCGACCGAGCTCAAAGCACAGCGAGATCTCTTGAACCTCGGCGGGCTTGAGTGCGTTGGCGATGAGGATCTGTGACGATTCGTTCCAGCGGACGATGTCGATTTTTTCGCCGTTCAGTTCGTCAACGATGGTCTTGATCCGTGACCCGCGGATACCGACGCACGCGCCAACCGCGTCGACCTTCGAGTCGATCGAGGAGACCGCCATCTTGGTGCGGTACCCGGGTTCGCGTGCCATGGCTTTGATCTCGATGGTGCGTTCCATGACCTCGGGGACCTCGACCTCGAAGAGCCTGCGGATGAAATCTGGATGCCCGCGGCTGAGGTAGATGCTGACGCGGTTGCCCTGGTCCTTGACATCCGAGATGATCGCGCGGACGCGGTCGCCGGGGGCGAACTGCTCGCCGGGGATCTGCTCAGAGCGGAGCATCAGGCATTCTGCGCGATCGACCTCGACGATGAGTGCGCCGCGTTCGTACCGCTGGGCGATGCCCACGGTGATCTCGCCGATTCGTTTGGAGAACACTTCCATGAGCGACTGGCGTTCGTCGTCGCGGAAACGCTGGATCATGACCTGCTTGAAGGTCTGCGCTGCGATGCGTCCAAAGTCGCCCGGGTCCATATCGAGTGGCTCGTCGTAGCGGAAGAGTTGGATCTCGCCGGTGATCGGATCGACTGCACACTGGAACTCATCGGCATCGAGTGTTCCAAAGAACTTCCGGCACGCGGAGACCATCGCGCTCTCAAGGTCCGCGATCAAGAGCGAGCGATCGATATTGCGGTCGCGTGCGATTGAATCGAGGATTCGCATCATTTCTGAGGTGTTCATGTCGGTCTCCGGTGTCTGTTTCCGCGTTGCGGGATCTGGTTGTTGAGTTGCCAAGTTGTTGAGATGTCTGTCTGTGGGATCAAAATCCAAAAACACAAACGACCGCGAGCTTGGACAAAAGCTGCGGCCTTGCGTGATAACGATGACGGGGGATTCCCCATCTCCGTTCCATTCCGGGTTGGACAACGCTCTTACTGCATCGCCCGCACCTTCCTGTACAGCCTGGTACCGATTTGAATCAGGTACCGATCAGACTTCATCACGCAGAGCCATCATTTATGTCCGCACTCCGATCAACCGGACCCCATGCCCGGTTCTTCAAGAGAAGTGTAGAACCCCGGTGGTGTGTTTTTCAACCGCCAACCCCCATAGGATGGGCAATATTCGGGTTTCAGGCAGGGTGTAGATTGTAGAGTCCCACGCCCGGATGGGCCGATTTGTTCGCTATGACCGCGATTATTGAACATTCCAGCATGACCACCGAGCAGGCATGGGCAAAGATCCGTGATCTGGGCCCCAAGATGGGAACCAACCCGCCGGATGTCCCGACCAAGATCCAGTGGATTCAGGCGTTGCTCACCCTGGGGCTCCGCACGCTTGCCCTGCATGAAATCCAACAACTGGCAACCGATGTCGCTTCCCACGCCCATCTGGTCGATCTCATCGCCCATGCCGACCGCTTGCCCGAGGATCTCTACTCGGCTGACGAGCGTGAACAGACCATTCTCAAAAACCTGTTCCGCTTGGATCTGCCGAGTGAACACTACGAGTCGCACCTGCAACTCTGGCGATCAGCCGCGTCACAACAAGTCTGGTTCAGGTGCATCGACACCAACGTCGTTCGCATTGACCAAGGACGCGTTGAGCAACTCCAAGATATCCAATCAGCGTTCCGCACGATGATCGACGGGGCGTTGGTCGAGTTTGTCCAGCGCCCGCGTGGCCCGCTCGTGCTCGACGGGATCAGCCCGCCATGGATTCTCGAGCGGCTCCTCGAAGACGATGCCCAGCCCACCACGCTCGGGTTCCGCCAAAGGCTCCTCGTGGTGCATACGCAATGGGATTCGTTTTTCGATGGGCTCTCGACGATTGATCTTGGCGAGCGGCTCGGTGATGATCGGATTCAATGGTTTGTTGGCGCGGACGCGGTCGATCAACTCGGAGCATTCGTAGAAGAGCACAATGGCAACGCCCACTCAAGCGTGGTGATCTCCAACCCCGCGAACCACTCACCACAATCGCCTGCAATCCAAGTCTTATTTCCGAGATCAACGCCAAAGAAACCGCACACGACAAAGCTATGTACAGCGAGCTCGCCGGGCGATACGCATCGCGTGATGACGCCTACTGGCGTGCACGATTTGGTGGCGATTTCAAGGGCTTGCGGGTGCTGATCCCAACCTCGCGGTACACGACCTACCTGAAATACTCATGCGATGATCTTCGGAGGGCACTCGAACAGATGGGCTGTGAATGCAAGGTAATCATGGAGCCCGACGACCAGAGCACCTTCTCCGCCAGCGCGTATCTCCGCGCCATGGAATCGTTCGATCCCGATCTCGTGGTCACGCTCAACTACCCGAGGTCCACACTCGCCGGACGCATCCCACCCGGCGTGCCCTATGTATGCTGGATTCAAGACGCGATGGTGCACCTCTTTGACGAAGAGCGCGGCAAAGCGATCGACGATCGAGAGTTCCTCGTCGGGATGATCCACCCAGAGTTGGCCGATCGCTTCGGGTACCCGCAGAACCAGATGCAATGGATGCCGATGCCCGCGAGTGCAACCAAGTTTTCTCAATGCGCAAGCACGCCCAACAACACCTGCGAGATCGCATGGGTGACCCACCAGAGCGAGCCGGTCGATGTTCAATGCGCACGCCTACTTGATATGGTCCGCGAGCATTTCCCCCAACGAACCGAACAGTTTGCCGAACTCTTTTCTCGCATTCGATTCGAGATGGGCACTGATCCCACACGGTTCGTGTTCACATGGCTCGACGAAATCGCCGATGCGTGTCTTTTTCCGGATCAAGATGCCGGCGCGATGCCGATTTTTCGCGCCAACGCCATGCACGGCATGGTTTTCCCAATCGCCGAGCGGATCTTCCGTCACCAAACACTCCGCTGGGCCATTCGGATCGCCGAAAAGCACAACTGGCGTGTGCGCGTGTTCGGCAATGGTTGGGACCAGAATCCAGAGTTCGCAAAGTACGCCGCCGGACCGGTGGCGCACGGCTCCGAGTTGCACGAGTGCTACCGCGATGCCGCGGTTCATCTTCACGCATCGTTGCACCAGCCCATGCACCAGCGGGTGAGCGAGTGCCTGCTCTCCGGCGGGCTGCCATTGGTCCGCGTCGCCCGTGATGCGTTTGCGATGATGAACGATGCCGCGGTGCTTGAAGCACAGAGGTCCGGGGCGGGCACGCGGGTGCTCGATGGTCAGCAGAATCAAACCGCGCTGCGGGTAAATCTAGCGGATTGCCCCGCGGGAAGAAAGATGATCGAGTGCATGAAATCCCTTGGCGTGTGCAGCGAAAACGAGTTTGTCGAATCGATGATCCAATGGCCGATGTCCAAAGTTCAGGCCGCGATTCAGTCCGATCAATCGCTCGCCCAAAGAGAAAACACCACGAGATTCAGCGCGATGAGCGGCCTGTTCTTTGCAACAGAACAAGGATTCGAGGAACTGCTCGTTCACGCGATCAACGATTCTGCATGGCGTGAAAAGAAGAGAAGCACCGCACAAACAACCCTGCCCGATGTGTACACAATGGAAGGGTTCGCCAAGCAGATGCT
>JAESUL010000060.1 GCA_016763115.1 Phycisphaerales bacterium
ACTGTGGGTTTGAGTCGCGCCCGTTCTTGGTTGAGCCTTGGCCCTTTTTATGTGCCATAACTGGAACACTCCATCAATCAAAATCATTCATTTCCGCGTTCGGCTACATCGCCGCTCGCGGGGGCAAGCATAGCGCCCTTTCCCCGTGGTGTCTAGTGTCAAAATCCGTGTTCGTCCGGACTTATCGAAGACTGAACGCCGTAAACCAATGTTTACGGCTGGTTTATCGCTGCTTTACCGCATGACCCAGCGTTTCTCGACCTGGCCAAAGGGCCTAGACCCCTGCTTGGCGAACTCGCCGGGGGTCGAGTACCGAAGCATCATCGTCTTGCGGAGGGTGTAGCGGTGCGGATCATCTGTATCACGCCCGACCACATACGGCTCGGTCTCGCCGCTCAACCCGCCTAAGTACACAACAACCTCATCAACATCAAGATCCTGCGCTTCCCAGATCACGACACCCTCGCGGGCGTGCTCGAGCCCTTGCAGGATTGTCGAGAGCATATTGATGGGCGAATCCATGAATGGATTATCGAGCATATCAAGGATCTGCTGGGTGACCGCCGACGAGATCCCCGCGCCCGAATCCTGAATCACGCCTGTATCCGTCGTGAGTTGGACATCGGGTGCAAACAAGAGGTCAGTACCCCAGAAGTTGGTCACCTTGTAGGTCAGGTAAAAATAGGGTCGAGCACCTTTGCCGGTATCAATCCAGACAAGCCTCAACGGGCCGTTGTCGAAGGTGAACTCCCAGCGGGTCGCCACCGGGCTTGGTTCCGGAGCCGCCGGTGCGGTCGAAGGCAGCATGGTCATGGTGACCACGGCGATCAGGACCACACCCATTGAGTGCCGAAGAATCGAGAAGAAGCGTGTGCGTGGATTCGTCATGGAGATCCTCTGGCGATTACAGGTCAATGAAACACCGCCGACACTCGTCGCATCGGCGTGCAGATAGTCTAGTGGCCCAGAGGGCAGCGTCAAACCGATATTCGGAGGAGTTGAACGATTGGTTGCAACAGATTGAGCCAAGATCGCCCCAGAACCCGTGTTGGAGCCAATGATGCCTGATGTGATCCATGCCCAGCACATCCCCAAAGAGCTCTGGCTTTCTGCCGCCGAGCGTCTGGTATCCTCTCCGGGCGAAAAAGAAGCCGCCAAACGCCTCGTCGCCAACGCCCAGGGCCACAAAATCAACCTCAATCTCCTCAGGGGAGCCCTCGGGACCACCCCCAATGGCACCCCATTCGTGCGCCAAACCTGCCTGGCGGTCATCGGATCGGGCAAAACCGCCATGCTTTTCATGTCCGCTCCTAAGGCTGCTCCCAAAGACACCAACAGGTTTGGCGACGACGAAACCCAACGCCTCGAGATCGCCGCCGCCCTCCGCGCCGCCCTCGACCAACTCCCCGCCCTCGCCCCCGGGCAGGTCACCCTTGCACAAACCCTGCTCGAACCAGCACATAGATGGGCTTCGAAGGTCTGTCTTCAAGCCGGGATGATCTTTGTGGGTCGTCTCGAATACCTCCGCCGTGAGTTGCTCGCCTCCGATGTCCAACTGCCCGTTTCGGCGTGGCCGAACGATGTCACGGTCCGCCCGATTGGTGATGTGCTTGATTTCTCCGCAGATGGCGACGGCACCAAACTCGCTGCCGCCCTCGACGCGAGCTACGAGGACACCCTCGATTGCCCCGAACTATGCGGCATGCGTTCGACCCAAAATGTCATCGAGAGTCATCGGGCCGCCGACGCGTTCGACCCCAACCACTGGTACCTCGTCGAACATCACCATGCACCCGTGGGGTGTTGCTTGCTTACACACACCCCGGATCACGAGTCCGTCGAGCTTGTGTATATTGGTCTGGGGCGGAGCGTGCGCGGGCTCGGGCTGGGGCGAAACTTACTCACGCACGCCATCGTCAATCTCGGCGTGCACAACGCCAAAGAACTCACCTGTGCCGTCGACACGCGCAACATCCCCGCGCTCAATGTCTATTCCGAGATGGGCTTTTCATCCTTTGATGCAAGGCTCGGATACATCGCACAGGTGTGAGTGCAAGCCGAGTTGTAGGCAAAATAAAACGCGATGAAAATCCAAGCAAACTGTTTGCAACGGGTTGCGCCGTCGAACAAAAATCTTGCTCGTGACGAGGTGGATAAGGTGTGCATAATCACAACAAGTGTGGATGAAAAAAACTTCGTGCGCGCAAGTGGTTGATGCCACACGCCCGACCCCTTGGCGCACTGCCAAGCCGCAACTTTGCGCATTGCACAATCACAATCGACCCGCTATATTCATCCTGCGGGTTATGGATTCGACCCGCGAGCGGACCGATCTTTGCTCCGCTCTGAGGGACACTCAGAACACCAGTGATCCGCACGACGCGGGACATTGAAAAGCACGGCACGGGATGGGAAAACACCACATCTCATGGCGCGATCGGTGCGGGGACTGTGAAGGGACTCGGGTTATTGGCAAGGCTTTGCCGCCCAAGGTGTGCACGGTGCGCGATCGGATCGCGCTCGCACACCGACGGGTTGGACAACGGATGATCCTCGGAAAGCGACAGGCGTGCAGTTTCAGAACCCAGAAAACAACACGAGCTCAACGCACTCAGCAGCCCGCATACCCGGACGCCACGAGCAAGCATCCCAAGAAAACAGCGGCCCCTCGGCACGCACCGAATCCACACGCACCTCCTCAATCCATTCAGCCCCCATCGTTGACCGCATCCGCACCCGCCTCGTCGCCAACCTTGGCGCAAACCGGGTCCGTCGGTACCTCTCGGGGTCCGTCGAGCTCCACGAAACCGCCGGCGGCATCTGCGTCTCGGCGACCGATACCTTCACCCTCGACATGATCGAGCGGCGTGTGGGTGATGACCTCCGCAGCGCGCTGTCCGCCGAGCTCGGCGTTGATTCTGCTTCCATCGACTTCACCCTCCGTCCAGCCGACCTCGCCGCAGCCAAAGCCGCCGCAACGCCACCAAATCGGCTCGCGACCACCATCGCACCCAAAGCCCCGCAATCCAAGCCTTTGCACTACCGCCGATGCCCCACCCTGGGCGAGTTCATCGTCGGCACCTCCAACCGCATCGCCCTCGAATCCATCCGCAGAATCATCCAAGACCCCACCC
>JAESUL010000061.1 GCA_016763115.1 Phycisphaerales bacterium
CGATCGGATCGCCCAGGCGAGGGGCGTGTTAAGTGCCGACCAGATCGAGTTGTACCACGAGGATTTGACCGCTGCTTTGGAAGCAAACCCTGACGACAGCGACACCCTGGCTGCCTTGGTCCGGTGGGAAATCTTTGATGCGATCAGAGAGCAGCTCGATGGCGACAAATCGCTGATGATTACTACGCGGGACAAGGCCATCATGATGTGCGACGAGTATCTCTCGAATCATAGGGGGGACCCGCTTATCACTTCGATGCTGCTCACCATGAAGCTTGATCGCGTGAAAGAACAGAGCGGCGAGGGGCTTGAGGGGAGCGAGAGGACGGAATCGATCCTCAAGGCATTCCGAAGTTTCCAGCCCGAACTCGACGAGAGTACCGAGTACATGATGGGTGCCGACGAGGATGAGTTGCGTATCGATATTATTGACCAGTTGATGCGTTCGGAAGCCGCGATCGATCCTGGATCAGAGTTGCGCCGCACAAAAGCACTCGTGGATAGAATCGTAGAATTCAACGCGCAACCAAGGAACCTTTGGGTTTCGGCGCGTGTGAATCAGCAGGCGGGTGATATCGACGGTGCGCTCGAGCGGTTTGAGAGCGTAGTAGCCCATCCCCCAATCCCATTGAGCTTTGAAGGAATGATGCTGTTCACCCGCAAGCGTCAAGCAATGGTTTCCATTGCTGACATCAAGCTCAACTTGCACCAGATCGCCATGGCGAAAAGCGAGGACGGTGGTCAAGAGAATACTGCCCAGGAGTTGATGGTCGAAATCGAGAAGCTAGTACAAGAAATCGCACAAGGCGTGTCGGAAGATGACAACCAGCTGCTGCTGCTCCGCGGACGGGTCGCTGAGTCAAAGGGTAGCCTCAGCGATGCGCTCAGTATGTATAAAAAATACAACGAGCAAACAAACCGCCGTTTCACCGACGGGCTCTGGCGTGAGGGAGCGACCGCACGCCGACTCGGGCAGTTGGGGATCGCCCGCACGGCGATGAAAGATCTGATCGCAAAGCGGAGCGTAGATGTGCGTGCCCTGCTCATGCTTGCAGACATCGAGACCCGGCTGAGCAACTACGAGAGCGCCATTGAACAATACGAGAGAGTTCTCGTCTTTGATGTAAACAACGAAGATGTGCGTAAGCTCTTAGACAATGTAAAATCGCTTCAGGACCCGTCTCGATTGGTGCAGTCTGATCCTGCGTTGGCATTGGTCCTTCGCGCTCGACAGATCCGAAAGGGCTTTGATGGGCAACCCGGCGACCTTGCGTCGGCGATCGAACTGCTCCGTAAAGGGATTGTTGACCCATCTATAGATTATGACCCCCGCGTGGCCAGAGAGTTGGCGATGCTGCTGATGGACAACGGGGACACGATCGGTGCCAGGGCAATGATTGTCCAGTCCGCGGACAAGTTCCCTGATGACGAGCCCCTCTCCCGGATGGCCGATGCCATGCAGGGCGATGATCCGACTGCAATTCTGGTCTCGCTCATCCGTCAATCGGAGCAAACCGATCTGGACAAAGAAGTTTCGATAGCCAATGTGTATATGCGTACCGGGCTCAACGATGAGTTCGACGCTTCAATTGCACGGCTCAATGAGGTTGCGTCAAAGGATCCACGAGTGATCGAGATGTCATTCAATAGAGCCCTCTCTCTCAATAACATCGCGGAAAGCGAGAAGTTCGCGAGACTCGCGATCGAGCAAGATATCGATGGTGTCCGCGGACTGACCTTCAAGGCACGCATTGAGTCTCGAAAGAGAAACCATGAACGGGCGGTCGAACTGCTCAAACAGGGCACCGCCCAGGGCAACGCCAGCGCGGCGGTGTATCGGATGCTCGCCATTGAGCAAGGCCTCATCGGACAGGTCGATTCTGCATCAGACTCTTTCCGCAAGGCGATCGCTATCCGCCCCGACGATGGTTCGGCAATCTTTGAGTATGTTGCCATGCTCACGCGGGCAGGGCGCTTTGAGCGAGCCCTTGATGTTGCCCGTTCAAATCAGAAATACGGCATCTCACAGCAACGGTTCAATAATCTATGGCTCATGCTTGAAGCCAAATATGGCGGCGACGAGGGGCGTGACTTTGCGATCCGTCAACGCGAGCGTATGTTTGAGCTCAACTCCTCGGATATTGGCAATGCCTCCGAGCTCGCCCGGATGTACATCTCCGCTGAAAAATGGGACGAGTCAAAGACGCTGATCGATTCGATGCGTGCATCCAATGACACCCTGGCACTGGCTGAGATTGCTGCTACCTGGAACGCGGATCAGGGGCGCGTAGGAAAGCAGAGTGGGCTCATGCTCGCCCAGCAGGTGTACGCTGATTACATCGATTTGCTCGGGGACGAAGCAACCGAAGCACCGTACCTATCGCTGGCGAGATTCATGCTTGGGCGTGGTCGCCCCGATCTGGCACGCCAGGCCGCCTCCCGTGCTGTAGAACTCGAAGACCCTGCCAAAATGAACGGGTCAAAGATGCAGGGCGATCTACTCATGGCAACCAATCAGTACGCCGAGGCGGCCAAAGCCTTTGTGCGGGTGATCGACAACAACGCAGATCCAGACAACCTGTACCGAACAAGGCTGATCGAAGCGAACCTGAGAATCGGGAAGCTTCAAGAAGCGATGGCGCTGCTGGATTCACTCCCCAGTGAAGACCAGAGCACCAAGATTGCCATGCTCCAGCGGGCGGAAATTCTCGACGGGCTCAACAAGTTTACCGAAGCGAGAGAAGTACTCGACCGGGTTGTGGCCAAGTTCCCCAACGACCCCATCGTCTATATCAAGCGTGCTGAATCCATGATTGGCGATGAAGAGCTGATGCCCGACCTGCTTTCCGATGTTGACCAGGCCATCAAAATCAATGCGGAAGACTGGCGTGCGTACCGTGTTCGTGCAGCGGCGTACTTTGCGATCTCGCAACGGCGCGAGGCGCTCGATGACCTGTTGATCGCGGTCCGGATCAACCCAAATCTTGACGAAGCCCTCTTCGGGGTGCTCAATGAAATGGTTGACAACAACCGCGCAGGCGAGGCGCTTGATCTCGCCTAAGAAGTTATCGAAAAGCGTCCCAATGATGCGCCGCTGATGTCGCAAATCGGACGAGTCTTTGCCGCAAGAAGAGATTGGAACCGAGCAAGCGAAATGTACGGCATGGCTTGGAAAAAGCGGCGTGCACCGGCCGACGGGGCATCGTACATCGATGCTCTTGTACGCAAGTCTTCCCCGGATACCGACGCCGCCAACGCTGTCATCAATGATCTGGCTGAACTCGCCGGCGGGCTCAACAAGTGCCCGGGATTGCTGGCGGCCCAGGCGCTCGTGCTTGATGTACGCGGGCGCAGCGACTTTGCCATTCAGCAACTCACCAAAGCATTTGATATCTCGCTCGATGACGATCAGAAAATTCTTTCGTGGAACCGAAATGTTGTCCGGTTCTTTGAGGACAAGGACACGAGTATTGAGGTTGCGTATCTTGATTCGGTTCGGCGTCGAACTGATGTCGAGCAAATCGAGAACTGGATTGATCTCTTTATCGCCATGCGTCTGACCAGCGGGGGGAAAGAAGCAGGCCGCGCGATTGATCTGCTCAAGGGCCTCGTCTCGATCGACGACAACCTAACGCGCCGATTCCTTGCGTACCAGACCTATGGTTCGTACCTCTATGGGCAGGATAACTTCGAGGGCGCCCTCCAAGTCTGGACCGATGGGCTTGCGCATTTCCCAGACAACTGGGAACTAAACAACAACATCGCATTCACTTTGTCCGTAGAACTCGGTCGCCCCGAAGACGCATTGAAGTATGCCCAACCGGCAACCCAATCAGGTGCAATCAACAGCGAGCCTTACGAGACACTTGCCCGCGTGTACATCCAACTTGGTCGATTTGACGAGGCTGTCGAGATGATCAATAAGGGCAAGAGGTACGCAACATCGATTGCATCTCGTGTGACAATGATGCTTGCCGATGCGAGGCTCAATATTGCTCGCAAGGACCTTGAAATCGCCAACTTCGATGTTCTTAACGCCAGATCGCTATTCCGCTCTCTTCCGGGGGGTAATGACGATATCGAAGAGTCGATCAAGAAGGTTGAAGAAGAGATTGCCTCAGCAGGGTGAGTTATTCTGTCGAAGACAATAGTACAGCAACAGACGAGTCCAGACGAGCACAGGTTCTCGGACGAAGAATTCAAAATGGAGCATTGCGATGAGCAACCCACAATCCCCGCCCCGTAATCCCACCCGCCCGCAACCGGCGGGCGGTGCTCCGGGCAACACTGGTCCCACGGTTTCATTGGACCCCATCAAACTGCTCCAGAAGTATAAATGGGCTTTGGCTGCCTCTATTCTTGTTGGTGCCGTTGCGGGGGTAGTTGCCCACATCGGTTTCTCAAAGTTTGCGCCGAAGTACACATCCTTTGCTGTTTTTCAATGCAACCCGGTGGGCGAAGAGATCGGCGAAGTAAACCCCGCGATTGTCAACCCCGAAGAAATGGAACGGTTTATCGGCACACAGGTTGCCAACATGAAATCCGAGCAGATCATTGCCCTGGTTGTTCGAGACTCACGGATTATTAACGAGGCCCCGCAGTGGACAAAGCAGTTTATGCGCAATGGCGTCTTTGACACCGTCGAAGCCAATGCAGAACTACAGAAGATTGTCCAGGCGTACCCGGTTCAGAACACCTACCTGATCAAAATCGCCCTCTCGGTCCGCAATCCAAACGATGCCGCAGGATTGGTGAAGCTTGTTCGGCTCAACTACCTTGATATGATCAACTCGAACAACTCAAGGAATGTGATCCAGCGGAAGAAGGTCATCAGCGACGCCATTGATCGGGCAAGTAAAGAGATCAAGAATCTCAATACCCGGCGTACCCGCCTTGTTCGTGATGGTTCCCTCGATTCGTTGGACTCGGCCAAGTCATCGCGCGCCATGAAGCTCCGGTTGATTGACACCTCACTTGTGGATATCCAGCAGACCCTCGAAGCCCTCGCGGTGATGCAGGTCGCCGACGAGACCTCCCTCCAACGCGAATCCGGGGTGGACTACACCGAGAGTCTTCGCGAAGAAGTCGAGCAAAACCCTCTTATCAGGGGGTTGATCCAGGACAAAAAGCGATCGGAAACAAGCCTGCTTTCTTTGCAGGCCGACGGGTTTGGACCCCAGCACCGTGATGTGGTCCGCCTCATCTCTGGCATCGCGGCACTGGAACGCAAAATCGAGGACACACGCGAAGAGTTTCTCCGCAAAGCATTCGAGGCCCGTGTCCAGGGCACCCGGATGACCATCAACCAATATCGCGCTCAAGAATCTGACCTGCTCAAGCAGCACGAAGAGTTAAAGGATGAACTCACCGAACTAACCAGTATTTCGGGCGAGATTAAGGACATCGATCACCAGATTCTCGTCACCGTTGAACTCCAATCCAATCATGCAAACGATCTCGCGAAGCTCAACACCGCTTCTTCGCTCGACTCCGCTTCGCGCGTTGTTGTCTTTGCCCAAGAGACCATCCCCGACAGACAGTCATTCCCGGTCATCTTCACGATGGTCCCCGCAGGTGTATTTGTTGTTGGAGCATTAACGGTTGGTTTCATCTTGCTGTTCGAGTTCCTTGACCAGCGTGTCAAAAGTGCGGCAGACATCGCGATGATTCCTCGTACACGCCCGCTGGGGATTATCCCTGATACCTGCGAAGACCCGGCCAATCCAACATGCGCCGAAACGGTCTTCCGAGATTCGCCCACGAGTGTGCTTGCCGAGCATTACCGTCAGCTCCGCACCAAGATCGGCAACGACCTCCTCCGCAAACAACACCGCTCGCTTCTGGTTGTTGGCGCAATGCCCGGATCGGGCGCGACAAGCGTCACGATCAACCTCGCCTGCGCGTGCGCCGCGCGAGGACAGAAAACACTCATCATCGACACCAACCACCGGCGCCCAAGCATCCACAGTGCTCTGGGTCTCAACTCGGATCGCGGGCTCGCCGATGTCTTGGCCGGCGACAACACGCTAGAAGAATGCATCCAGAGCACCGGGGAACGCTCGCCCGATGTGCTGGCTGTGGGCTCGCTCCCTCACCGGATTATCGAACGCCTCGGCACCGACGCGATGGGTGATCTGATCAAACAGGTCTCTGAAAGATATGAGATTGTTCTGATCGATACCTCGCCGGCGATTGTCTCGGGCGACGCCGCGATGCTCGCCAACCAGACCGATGCCTCGATGCTTGTTGTCCGTGCGATGGCCGAGAAACGCGGGCA
>JAESUL010000062.1 GCA_016763115.1 Phycisphaerales bacterium
CTGAACATCATCCACCGATGGTGGACCAGCGCCCAATGGATCGTGCCCGCCAGCCCGCCGATGGCGATGCCCGCGCCAAGCAAGACCATGCCCAAGGTGAGGAGGGTGTTTTTGGAGAATCGCAGCCGGGAGATGTCGGAGACCGCGTCGATAAACTGGGTGTAGATGCCGCAGGCGACGAGCATGGTCCCGCCCGAGATCCCCGGGACGAGGTTGGCTAGGCCCATAAGCACCCCGCCGAGCCCGCACCGGACGATCGGCACGCTCGGGGATTTGGTTTCAGGATTGGAAACATCTTGGCTGCTCATCGGTTCCCTCTGGTGTCTGCACCTGCTTTGGTGTTGCGGCATGGTCTCGCTGGTCGTATCATCGACCGAGTAGATGCCCCCCATGCAGGGCAGATCTGCATTTTGACACCCCACAGGAGGTTTCCATGCCTATACCGCTCATATCTGTCGATTTTAGCTTCCAAAGATCAACGCGGGCAAGGTTGGCTGTTGGGTTGCTCGGCGGGTGCGCTGTGTGTGGGATGACGGGTTGCCGATCGGTGCAGGCATCAATGTTGCCGATGAGTGCCCGGTTGGGAGTAGAAAGTTTATCCACGCACGATGCAGAGTTGATCGTTGATGATGCCGGTGGTGGACACCGTGATGCCCGCTGGCCCTCGCGGTGGGGCAACAACCCTGACAAGCGAGGCGTGATCCTCGAACTCGATCGCCCGTGGTCCGAGTTTCGTTCCGCGCACCTCGGGCGTCACCACACGATGCGATCGTCGGAGATCGAGTACGCCGACGCTTCGGCCCTTGCCCGCGCGGTGGGTATGAAAGAAGGCTTCAAGTTCAAGCCCGAGGGACCGGGCAGTTTTTTGTTCGTTCCCCGCGTCGAAAAAGACCAGCCCGGAGAGCCTGAACTTGAACCAGAGATGGCGTTCAAGTTCGTCAGTGCCCGCCAGGAATTCAGCCAACCGAGGGTGATGACAGGAACCATCGTACTCGATAATGGCGACGAGTTTGAGGGAAAAATGACCGTTGTGCGTGAATCCAATGATGGTGTGCGTGATGACCAAGACTTTGTCCGCCTCGAGCGGACCTGGTTTACTTTTCACCCGCCTCAGAATCCAGATGAGTTGCTCGGAACGATCGTGATCCTGCCCGGCATGTTCGGCACGCCCGAGCCGGTGATTAACTCGGCGGAGGTCAGTTTCCAGTCCTACGGCTGGGCCGTGGTGCGGATGATGTCGCACCCATCAGGGTTCACCGCCCACAAGCGCGTGGTGATCGAAAAAGAACGCGAAGCCGAGATCGCTGCTGAGATCGCGCTGGAATACGACCAGCGCACCGCCGAGTGCGCGTACGCGAGCGATGCTGCCCTTGAGTATGTCTTTGATGCCCACCCTGAACTCGGCGAACTGCCCGTGGTGCTGCTCGGGATGTCTGGGGGGGCGATGGTGCTGCCTACGGTCTACGCCTACTCGCCCGATCGCTATGATGCAGCCGTGCTCGTCGCGGGCGGGGGCAACTCGATGCTGATCTCGGCGATGTCGAGCTACAAAGAAATGATCGACGCGGTTCGGCTCGATTATGACGCCTCGACGACCCGCATCGACGGCAAACCAACCCGCGAGATCCTCCTCGGGCTCAGCGAGGCGTACCTCAAAGTCGCCAAACTCGATCCGATCATCACCGCCAAGGAAATGCACAATATTCCGGTGCTGATGCTGCACGCCAAGAACGACAAAGCCGTCCCCGCCAAGCGAGGCGTGGATCTGTACAACGCGCTCGGTCGCCCCGAACGCTGGCAGTACCCCGTTGGGCACGAGTTGATCTTCGCCGCGCTCCCCGCGCAGTTCGGACGCATCAATCGGTGGCTGAAAGACGAGTTGGATCTCCAAACCGCAGCACCAGATCCGGTTTCATCACCCGCCGAGTCGCCCTGATCGCCGGGCCCGTTCGCATACACTTGTCCATGCCCACGACCGATTCAACCGCCGAACACAGCACCAATCCGAACGCAGAGCCCAAGCACACAAACCTGCTTGTGGACGAATCTTCGCCGTACTTGCTCCAGCATGCGCACAACCCGGTCGATTGGTACCCGTGGTCCGACGAGGCGTTCGCTGAAGCGGTGAAGCGTGATGTGCCGGTATTTTTGAGCATCGGGTACTCGACCTGTTATTGGTGTCATGTGATGGAACGCGAGAGTTTCGAGAACGAAGAAATCGCAGCACAGATGAACAAGCAGTTCGTGTGCATCAAGGTCGACCGCGAAGAACGCCCCGATGTGGACGAAATCTACATGGCAGCGACTCAGATATTCTCGGGCTCGGGCGGGTGGCCGATGAGCGTGTTCCTCGAACCCAAATCGCGTAAGCCGTTTTACGCGGGGACCTATTTCCCTGCCAAACCGATGTACGGGCGTCCGAGTTTTCCACAGATTCTCGATTCGCTTTCCGGTGCGTACAAGAACCAGCACGCCGAGGTTATCCAACAGGCTGAGTCAATCGCCGAGGCGGTGCGTGAGCAAGTCGCCCAGAGCAACACTCCTGTTCCGGTCGGCAACGCGCAGATCACGCGGACAACCTCGGGGCTGCTCCAACGCTTCGACCGCACCAACGGCGGGTTCGGCGGCTCGCCCAAGTTCCCCCAGCCCGTGTACCTCGAATACCTGATGGATATGCGCGGGTACACCGATGACGACACCGCCGACGCGATCGACGCCGTGATGAAAACCACGCTTGATAAAATGGCACTCGGCGGCATCAACGATCAGATCGGCGGCGGGTTCCACCGCTACGCGACCGATGCGATCTGGCTCGTGCCTCACTTCGAGAAAATGCTCTACGACAACGCGCAACTTGCGCATATCTATGCGCGGGCTACGGTGGTCTACAACGATTCGCTCTACGCCCGCACGGTTCGGCGGACGCTGGACTATGTTCTAACCGAGATGACCGATCCGGGCGATCCGGGGGTGAGGGGGTTCTTTAGCGCACAAGACGCCGAGGTCGATGGGCGTGAGGGGCTCAACTACCTGTGGGTTCAGAGTGACTTTGACAAAGTGCTCGGCGATGACACCGATTTTGCATCCAAGGTCTACGGGCTCGACGCGGGTACCAACTTCCAAGACCCGCACCACCCCGACGAGCCGCCCCGCAATGTGCTGCGCTTGTCGAACAGGCCCGATCAGCTCGCGCCGCAGATAGGGATGGCGCTCGATGCGTTTTTGGACAAGCTCGACGCGATCAACGCCAAGCTGTACAGCGCACGCGAACAACGCAAGCAGCCAAGGCTCGACGACAAGGTCTCGTGCGGGTGGAACGGGATGATAATCTCGGGGTTGGTCGCCGGCGGCGAGGCGGTTGATGAGCCCAGGTATATCGAAGCAGCCGAGCACGCGGCGGAATTTTTGTATACGCACATGCGCACCGAGAACGGGCAACTCGCCCGCGCCTACCGCGCCGGCAAGGCCAAGATCCCCGGTTTGCTCGAGGACTACGCCATGTGCGTCCAGGGATTGCTCGCCCTGCATCGCTCGAAGTTGTCGCGTGATGAAAACTCATTGCCACGCGCGATCGAGCTTATGGAGCAGGCCCGAACAGACTTCGGCGATCCCGATGGCGGGTACCACGATACCCGCGCCGACCGAACGGATTTGTTTGTTCGCTCGCGTTCGGTCTACGACGGCGCGGTGCCCTCGGGGATCAGCGTGATGTTTGCCAACCTCGTCGAGCTCGCCGACCTGACGCAAGAAGACCTCTGGGTTGATCGCGCGGTGGGGGCGTTGCGGTCGATGTCGAGCCCGATCGCCCGCAACGGCATCGGCGTCATCAACTCGACCCGTCAACTGCTCGGGCTGATGACCATGAGCGATCTTGTTGGCTCGCGGTACCAGTTCCTCGGCGAAGAAGATTCAACCCAAGACGAGGAAGCCGTCGGCCCTGTCACGGTGTTTGTGGATACCGATACGGTTTCGGTCGACGACGACACACCGGCGGAGTTTATGATCGCGGTCGAGATCGCAGACGGGTTTCATATCGTGGCCGCCGAACCCGGCGAGGGTGAATCAACCGCGTTGCTTGTGCCCCTGCGGGTCGGGCTGATCAGTGGGCAGGGTGTCGCGGTGTACGCCGATTATCCAAAGGGCGACGAGTACGGCGTTGAATCCGTCGGCACCATCAATGTCCACACCGGACGCATCGAGTTCAAGGTGGCTATTGAGAAAGCCGTGGGCGTCGGACCGACACCGGGCGAGCCGATTCTGGGCATCACCTACCAAGCGTGTACCGATACCGCGTGCCAGCAGCCTCGGACGGTTGAGCTTAAAATAGCGGTCCAAGTACAGTAAGTGCAGTAGGTGCAGTGTTTAGAGGACGCTGTAGGTGCTCAGGTGCTTGCGCATCTGCTTGGCGGGGTCGCCGAGCGGGTCGATGAGCTCAGCGCACCACCCGAACTCGCGGGCGGCTTCTACATTGGCCTCGGTGTCCTCGAAGAAAAGAATCTGATCGCCCGCGCACCCGACCCTGCGCTCGAAGGCAGCGAAGATTTTTTCGTCGGGCTTGGCGAGCCCAAAGAGGTGGCTCGCGTGCTGGTGTTCGAGTGTCGATGCGACCGTGAACTCTTCTTCACGCCTCGCCCAGTGCAAGGCGTTGGTGTTCGAGAGCAGCGCGGTCGAGACGGTTGCAAGCGCGTTGAGATCGGTGACGAGCTCGAGCACGCCGGGGAACTCTTCGAGCAACCACGCGTCATGGATGGCGCGGATCTCCTCAGCATCGTAAAGGTCATCGGATGCCTTGGCGATGTTGCGGAAGAATGCCTTGTCGCTCATCTGCCCGGTGTGGAACCGTTTAGAGAGTTCGTCGAGTTTGTTCATGCACTTCTTGGCAGCCTTCTTGTTGCACACACTGACACCGGCCGCCTGGCAGCCCTCTTCCCAGGTGCGGCAAATTTTCAGCAGCACCCCGCCCCAGTCAAAGCATACCAATCGAATATCATGCCCCATCTGCATGCTCCTCATTCCCAGAGACCTTCATGATTTCATCCATCACGGTGGTCGCAAAGGACCCGCGCGGGAGATCGAATGCGCACCGGATGTACGCCCCGTGTTCATCTGCCCCGGATTCGACATCCGGGTCGATCACCGGAATCCGGATCGGGCGGCGATCGCCCCCGATCATGGTGAACCCATCCCTGGCTTCACATGACTCCATATCTTTTGTCGTCACACCCGCTTGGGCAAGCGCCAATCGCTCACGATTCCCAACTTCGCCATCCGCGACGAGCATCGAGGTGCCCCACATCGGGCCCGAAGGCGTGATCTCGAACCGCGAGAGCCGATCGGCGAGCTCCGGGTCGCCAAGCTCGGCTTCTGTGACAGGGAAACTTCTTCGAGATTTCATCAAGAATGCCAGATCCCCGAGCACCAGTTTGCCCACCAACCCGTCCAACACACGCTCGTTGAGCACCCGGTTGAAGATAGCGGACTGGAACGAAGAGATGTAAAAACCCGCCGCCGTGGGGTCGATGGCGCGGATCGCCTCCTCCGGCGGTGCCCCGTCGGCGAGCTTGCACAGTGCGCGGTACTCGACCTTGAACACCTTGTGCATCTTCTCGGCCGCGTCGCCAAACCGACCCTCGCTGTACGCGGTCCGCGCCTTGATCTGCCCCTTGGGTGATCCCTTGTGCGGCAGCAGCAACAGATCGAGCGCAGCCTGCGCATCGCCGAGGATCATGGCCCGCCCGACGAGGTGGTTGTTCTGGAGGTATCCGAAGCGTTGAGGCCCGAACCGGTTGGGCAGCCCTTGGGCGCTGAGCAGATCAAGCGATTTTTTCGCGTGCAGCACGGCGGTCGGGTTGACACCTCGGACACGGATGGCGAAGCGGTTGCCCGCGAGGTGCCCGCGCTTGAGTTTGTTCTTGTGCAGGTCGACCCAGAGAATCCGTGCATTGGTGTGATCGAAACTCGGAAAATCTTCGGGTTTCTTGCCCGGCGTGTGGATCGAGAACACCTGGCGGGTCAGCGCGTGCTTGTCCTTGAGCCCGGCGTGCCCGATGGCGTGACGCTTGACATTGAAATGCCTCGCGAGCGCATCACGCATCTGCAGCGTCGAAAGCCCGTGGCGTTCGACAAA
>JAESUL010000063.1 GCA_016763115.1 Phycisphaerales bacterium
CACCGACCAGGACGACCCGAACCACTACCTTCATCTTGCCCAGTCGCTCATGAGATCGCTGGATCTCGACGCGGTGGTGCTGACGCTGGACAAGCACGGCGCGATCGTGCTCGAATCAGGCATGGCCGAGGCATCGCATATCCCCACAGTGGCCCGATCAGTGTACGATGTCACCGGCGCGGGCGACATGATGCTCGCTGCCCTCGCCGCGGGGCGGGCCAACGGATTGTCGTGGGTGGACGCGACCAAGTTCGCCAACGCGGCCGCCGGGCTCGAGGTCGAGGTGTTCGGCATCGAGCCCATCGCCCTTGAACGAATCCACAACGACCTGCTCATCGCCAATACCAAACGGCACGGCAAACGACGCACCGTCGACGAGTTGATGGTGCTCGTCCGCGCCGCCCGCAAGGACGGCAAGTCGGTCGTGTTTACCAATGGATGCTTTGATGTCATCCACGCGGGGCATGTCTCGCTGCTCGAACGATCCGCCCAGCTCGGCGACATGCTTATCGTCGCGATGAACGACGACCACTCGGTCCACAAACTCAAAGGCGACGGGCGCCCGGTCAACAACCAGGACCGACGCGCCCGCGTGCTGGGCGCACTCGGGTGCGTCGATGCGGTGGTCCTCTTCAACGACGACACCCCGATCAACCTGATCGAGACCATCGTGCCCGATGTGCTCGTCAAGGGCGGCGACTACACCGTAGAGACCGTCATCGGGGCCCAGATCGTCCAAGACGCGGGCGGGCGGGTCGCGCTGATCGACCTCGTCGAGGGGCTCAGCACCACGGCAACCATCGAAAAAATGCGTCAGAACTGAGTTTCAGACCGGTTTTTGATCCAGAACACCAAGAACTCACAATGGTTCTCAAAGATTCGACCGCGATCGTCCGATACCCGGACCATGACCGGCACCCACCTCATGATTGTCCACCCCCGCTACATCGGCCCCATCCTCACCGGGCACAAACTCGTCGAAGCAAGGCTCGGACGCGATCGCAGGGCACCGTACAACCATGTCCGCCCGGGTGACAAGGTGTATATCAAGCCGACTTCGATGGCTGTCACCGCCCACGCCATCGTCGAACGCGTCGATCAATACGAGGACCTCGAACCGATCGACATCGAGAAACTCCACGAACTCTACGAAGACCGCGTGCTCGGAGGCGATGATTTTTGGCTCGCCAAGGCCGACGCCAAGTACGCCACCCTCATCACGCTTTCCAAGGTCCGCCCGCTGACCAATCCCAATCAGGTCCCCGCTGAGCTGCTGGTCCCGAGCCGAAACGCTTGGCGTGTGCTTGATCGCGGATCATTGCGCAAGGCTGCGTAGCTAGTTCTGGGCGAATGCCAAGATGCGATCGAGTGTTCGCGTCATAGGCAACCCAACGATTGAACTCTCATCGCCAACGAACTCGATCGCCCAACCGGCGGCGAGCCGCTCGGTGATGTTGTACGCCCCGGCCTTGCCCTTCCAGTTGCCCGTATCCAGATAAGTCTCGATCTGCTCGTCGGTGATCTCGCCCAGCGTGATAGTCGAACGATCAACAAAAATCTCTCGGCGTCCGGTCTCTGGGCAGATTATCGCAACCCCCGTGAGCACCTCGTGCGAAACCCCACGCATGAGCCGCAGAATCCGCCCGGCATCTTCGCGGTCAACTGGTTGCCCGATGATCTCGCCTTGGTAGATGCACACGGTGTCGGCCCCGAGCACGACTGCGCCCGTCGGGACGGATTCATCAAGTGACTCGACAGAAGATGCCGCTTTGTAGTACGCCAGTGAACCGACCCACTGCTCTGGATCGACCTTGCCCGAGTTCAACTCGCCATCATCGACACCGCCCGGACAGACCATGTGCTCGATCCCCGCCCGCTCAAAGAGCATGCGCCGGCGAGGCGAGGTGCTCGCGAGGATCACCAGCGGAAAGCCGCTGGGATCGTATATGGGTTGGGCATCCTCGGTGGGCATGCGATAAGGCTCCTGTTGCAGATGTATACCGAGTATCGACACGATGTTTGCAGAATAATGAGGGGTTGAACAAAAGAAGCGACGCCCCCGTTTGGAGGCGTCGCTTGGATTACATATCCGACTCATCAGAGTCAGCAGACGGGTCTGCTTACTCGTAGAGGCGTGTTGCTTCGGTCTCGTTGACCGGGCTGGTGAGCTCGTCAGAGGTCATCTCGATTGCGAACCGGACATCGCCCGGTGCGTTCGCGCTGACAACCAAACGCCAGCTGACCTGTGCACCGGCTTCGAGGGTACCAACAGGGCTGGTGACCACACGGTTGCCCGAAGCACTGACATTGGTCGAGCCACTGCCAGAAACGAAGGTCAACTCACCTGGGAGGGTGGCCACGATACGGATATTGTGATCCGCAGCGGTACCCTGGTTGGTGACGGTGATCACATAAGTGGTCTGTGCACCGATCTCGATTGGGTCATCAATGTCGACCACTTCGAGGAGGATCGCAGGGATGCCGTTGACGGGTGTCGAGCAGCTGTCAGAGACAGTTGCTGCACACGAAGCGTTCCCGACGACGGTCGAGGTGTAGTCACCTGCAACCGCGGCCTTGACCGTGATGGAGAACGAACGCTCAGCACCCGGAGCCATTGAGCCCAGATCCCAGACAACATTCGAGCCCGACTGGCGTCCGCCGTCGCTTGCGCTGACGAGGGTGGTGCCGGCGGGGATGGTTGCCGAAGCGGTCGAGCTTGAAGACACGCCGTTGCCGATGTTCTTCATGGTGTAGGAGTAGGTCATGTTGCGACCGAGGTAGCGTGCGCTGGAGCAACTCGCGGTGACCGCGAGCTCTGGCTCGGTGATGACCGTGGTGGTGCGCGAAGCGTCAGCACGCATGCCGCCGTCGGCTGTTGCGCTCGCGGGGCTCTGGTAGGTGCCTCGCTTGGTGACTTCAGCCTTGACTTCGTACGCCTTGGATTCACCTTCGCAGAGCTGACCGACAGGGATGTTCACATTGCGTGAACCGTCCGAGAGGGTCATGCCCGCTGGGAGGGTATCAGTAATGGAGACATTTTCTGCACACCCGGTACCGGTGTTCTTGACCACATAACGAAGAACGATGGTGTCACACTTGAGTGCGGTTGCCGTCGCGGTCTTGGTCAGTGCCAGTGCTGGCTCAACAACCTTGAGGGTTGCACAGAGGAAGTTGTTGTACGAAACGCTGATGCAGTCGCCAGCAGTACCGACCTTGTCTGCACGACCGTTTACGGTGATGATCTTGGTTTCGCCCGGGCCGAAATCGCCCATAGCCCAAGTCATCCCACCGGCACTCTTGGAAGCGGTTGGCTGTGAGCTACCGATCGAGAGGTTGCTCGCCGAGCTCATGTTCACGATGACATTCTGCAGGCTTGCGCTGGTGAGGTTGGTGATGTGGTACGAGAAATCAAAGTCCTCGCCACGGTTAACCTGCTTAGGCATGACCTGGTGGAGCAGCAAAGCGCTAGTCTTCGGATCACCGGTTGGGAATGCCATGCTTGCAGCTGCTTCACCATCGCCAAGACGAGGGGAGTAGTAGCCCCAAGTGTTGCTTGTCTTCGCGGGTGCGGGTGCGGGTTCTGCGGTATTCGCTCCGTCATTGTTGCCGTCTGCCATATCGTGCGATGTACACCCATTCAGCATTGCGCCGAAAAGTACACCCACAGACAAACACTTTGCCAAGTTGGTCATTGTGCGTTTCATTGTTTCTCCAGATTCCAGTTCACTATTGTAAAACGAGATTGTTCATGGCAGCCGCGTCTCGTCCCCATAACAAGGGCCGCCGGTCCATACCGCCGATTGTAGAGCCCTATTCTCGGACGACGATGGGAATCACTCGCTTACCGACCTCGAAAATGATGTCCCGTCCAAATATCAGCGCAACGCTTGCCCAAAGCCCCAACAAGAACCCGCTCAAAGCACCGAAAGCACCCGCTGATTAAACGACTCAAGCCCCTGCTCAAAAGCCAGATCCAACCGAGGAATCACGATCCGTGCTCGCAATGACAACCGGTCTGGTTCCACCTTCACCCAGTCCTTCTTGGTCATCAAAGCAACCTCGGCATTCGTCTCCTGAATCCGCGTATTAATTCGACGAATTTCTTCGATCCCATACTCTTGATGGTCCGCCAGGGCCCTCATCCCCGCGACCACCCCGCCGAGGTGTTCGACCCCCGCGCGGACCGCCTGTGGATTCCCCACCGCGCACACCACAAACACCCGCTTGCCCGCAAGCCAACCCGGCTCTTGCAGACTCTCGGCCTCCGAATCAATGACATCAAGCGATGCCCACCGGTGCGCCGTGTTCGCCAAAGGCTCGCTGCCAGTATGCTCATCAACCCATCTGCCAATCCTGTCGACTTCGGCATCATCAACAAGCTCTGTATGCGTAAGCACCACGCAATCCGCACGCCTCAACGCGGACACCGGTTCACGCAAATACCCCTGAGGCAACAACGCATCGCGGTCCGGCGGACGCGACGCATCAATCAAAACCACATCAAGATCGCGTGCGATCTGACGATGCTGGAACCCGTCGTCGAGCACGACGCAATCAATCTCTTTGCCCGCATCCGTAGCAAACAACTCCTCGAGCCCCGCGATCCGGTCGGGCTGCACC
>JAESUL010000064.1 GCA_016763115.1 Phycisphaerales bacterium
GGCATGATGGGCGGCGAGCAAGCCTCCCAAGGCGTGGACATGATCGCCAACATGTTCGAGACATTGACCGAAGACGGACAGGCGTTCACCTTTGGGATGAACTTCGACGCGACCGACGGGATCACCCTCGACGCCGGGATGCAGTTCAAGCCCGAATCCAGATCCGCGTCCTACCTGCACAACGCCGGCGTTGGCGCAGGCAAATACCTCAACAATGTTCCGGGCGGGGATTTCTTCTTCGCCGCAGCGATGGATTTCTCGGGTGATGGCATCAAGGCATTCTTCAACGAGCACATGGAAGCAGCCAAAGAAATGGACACCTCCGGAATGCTCGGCAACATGAACTTTGCAACATTGATCAAGGATTCGATGGGCGGGGCACAGGTCATGGGCGCGAGCAACCCGATGAATATGTCCGGGCTGCTCTCCACCGTGGTTTCGTACTACGAAACCAACGATGCCGATTCCATGATCGACTCCATCGCCGAGATGTACGACTCGATGAACAACATGGACACCGGCCCGCTCACCACGACCGCGAGCTTTGACAAAGCCGGCACCAAACTCAACGGCTCGACCGCCCACGAATACAATGTCAAGTTTGATCTCGACATCGACCAGGACGGCGGCGCCGGGTTCGGTGCAATGATGGACCCGGCGATGATCATGCAGGGTGTCTTTGGGCCAAACAAAGGGCCCAGCGGGTACATCGGCAAAGCCGGCAACGGCGTAGTCCAGACCATGAATATGGACCAGCAGACCTACGCCCGTGCGGTGGACGCCGCCAATGGCAAAAACACCCTCGGGCAGACACTCATGATTAGACGGGCTGCGGATCATCTCCAGAGCAACACTGTTCTCGAACTCTACTTCGGGGTTGACCACGCCCTCAACAGCGTGGGCCCGTTGCTCATGATGTTCGGTATCCTCCCCGAGTTTGAGCAACTCCAGTCCCACGCACCGATCGCGATGGGGTTCACCGCTGATGGCGGCGGGTTCACCGCACGCACCTGGCTCCCCATGGAAGTCATCGGCACTGCGATGGAACTCATCCCCCAAGAGGCCTTCGGGCAAATGGGTGGCGAGTACGAAGACGACGATAACGAAGGCATGGACTTCTGATTTCCAGATCCATCCGCCCATACCATCGGGAACCATGAACCAAGCGTTCCCGTCAACATGGCAAATCACTTCTGCACGGGCGGTCCACACGGACCGCCCGTGTCTTTTGGCGATCCTCAACACCACGCCGGATTCGTTCTCTGATGGTGGACAACTCGACACCATCAAATCCGTTGTTCAACGCGCCCAATCCGCCATCGATGAGGGCGCAGACATCCTCGACATCGGCGGCGAGTCCACCCGCCCGGGCGCGGCGAGGATTGACTCCAACGAACAAATCCGGCGTGTGGTCCCCGCGATCAAGGGCATCCGCGAGCAAGGCATCACCGCCCCGATCACGATCGACACCACACGCTACACGGTCGCCCAAGCGGCACTTGATGCCGGGGCTGATGCCATCAACGATGTCTCTGCGGGTACCGAGGATTCCTCGATGCTTCAGTTGGCCTGCGATCGCGGATGCGGGATTATCCTGATGCACCGGCTATGCCCGCCCGAGCAGGACCAGTATTCCGACCAGTACCGCGAGCAGCCCATGTACACCGATGTCGTCGACGAGGTCCACCGATACCTCGATGAGCGTTGCCATGCCGCCCTTGCCGCAGGTATTGGTGCCCAGCAAATCATGATCGACCCCGGATTGGGGTTCGGCAAATCCGTCGAGCAGAACCTCGCGTTGATCAACCGGACGGGCGAGTTGTGCTCGCTTGGGTACCCGGTGCTCAGCGGGTTGAGCCGAAAGAGCTTTGTGGGGCGGATCTCCCTAGGGCGCGATTCAAAGCCAAGCGAGCGGATCGAGGGCTCGATCGCGTGCTCGGTGGTCCACCTGATGCGTGGCGCACGGTTCTTCCGCGTCCACGATGTCGCCGAGCATCGCAAGGCCCTCGATGCGGCGTGGGCTGCTGGCAAATCGCTGATAGATCCTTCGCATTGAGCATATTTTTGATGCCCACCGACCTATGATCTATTCGCGGATGGCCGCCGATCAAACCCGAATCATCCATCGGGAAGGAACCAGACTTATGGCAGGTGCGAATACATTGGAGTTCACGGACGACAACTTTGAAGCAGAAGTTCTCAACAGCGACACCCCCGTGCTCGTTGATTTCTGGGCCGAGTGGTGCGCACCATGCCGGGCGCTCTCGCCAACGATCGACGCGATCGCCGACGAGTTCACCGGCAAAGCCAAGATCGGCAAGGTCAATATCGAATCGGCCCAAGCAATCGCCATCAAGTACGGCGTGGGCTCGATCCCCACCGTGCTGATCTTCAAGAACGGCGAAGTCACCAAACTGTTCGTCGGAATCCGCAACAAAGAAGAGTTCACCGCCGCACTCAACGAAGCCGAATAAGCATTCATCTTACTTCTTCTACGCGGAATCATCCGCCCATCTGTTACCCGAGGTTCATCAATGAGCACGAGCAATGAAAACACCCCACTCCTCCGTTGTGGCGCCGTGGGCGTCGGCAGGATGGGACAACACCACGCCCGCGTGTACGCCGAGATGGAAGGCGTTGAACTCGTCGGCGTCGTCGATGCCAACTTCGAGCGCGCCCAAGAGATCGCCGACAAGTTCAGCACCAAAGCATTCGCAACCGAGGAAGACCTCCTCGCCGCCGGTGTCCAAGCCGTCTCAATCGCGGTGCCCACCACCTTCCATAAAAAGAGCGCCGCACCCTTCCTCAAAGCCGGCGTGGCGTGCTTGATCGAAAAACCACTCGCCCAGAGCGCAGACGAAGCCGAAGCCATCAAGAACATGGCCGAAGCATCCGGCGCGTGCCTGATGGTCGGGCACATCGAACGCTTTAACCCGATCATGCGCGCCATGCAGCAGGCAACCGAGCACGCGGGCGAGCCGATTACCCCTCGGTTTATCGAGGTCCACCGCGTCTCGCCGATGACCTTCCGCTCGATCGACATCGGCGTGGTGATGGACCTGATGATTCACGATCTCGATGTGGTCCTGATGCTGATGGACGGGCGCGAGCCCGACGAGATCCAGGCGTCAGGCGTCGCGGTTGTGTCCGAGTTCGAGGACCTGTGCAACGCCCGTTTGGTCTGGAATATCCCGGCTGAAGAGGGCGGCGGGCAATGCGTCGCCAACATCACCGCCGGTCGTTCGGCGATGAAGACCGAGCGCGTCACACGGATCACCGGGCCCAACGGGTACATCAAGATCGATTACGCTGCCAAAAAGGGCACCATCATCCGCCGAACCGCCAA
>JAESUL010000005.1 GCA_016763115.1 Phycisphaerales bacterium
CCCCCGCCGATGGCATGGTCGTCTACGCCACAAGCTCAGAGTTCAGCTGGCGAGGTGACACCCAGCCGCTCGACGAAGGACAAGAAGTCCGCGAACGCCAAGAGCTGATCCACCTGCCAACCGCCGATTCGATGATGGTCGTGATCCGTGTTCATGAATCCTCGCTTGGCAAAATCAAAATCGGACAGAAGGCCGAGCTCATCGTCGATGCCCTCCCCGATTCAATCTTCACAGGCATCGTCACCAAAATCGCGCCGCTCCCCGATGCACAATCGGTATTCATGAACCCGGACCTCAAGGTCTACGACACCCAGATCATGATCGACGGCATCTACCCCGCGCTGCGAACAGGAATGAGCTGCCAGGCAACCGTCCTCGTGGACCACTATGATGACGCGCTCGCCGTTCCGATGCAAGCGGTCGTCGGACGCAACGGGCAATCGGTTGTGTATGTCGTGGTCGGCTCAGAATCCGAGCCACGCATTATTGAAACCGGGCTCGACAACAACGCGATGATTCATGTTCTTAGCGGGCTTGATGAAGGCGACCGGGTGCTGCTCACGCCGCCGCTCTCCGAAGACCAAGCCCGCCCATCCGCATCAGCGCGCAGCAAGGGCAAACCGTCCGGCATGAAACCAAAGCGCTCCGGAAAAAAACCTTGAGCAGCGACCAAGCACAAGCATCTGCAAGCAAGTCAAACCATGTCATCGAGCTAAGCGATGTCTGGAAAACCTATCGCATGGGCGACCAAGATGTCCATGCTCTCGCCGGGGTTGATCTCAAAATCGAGCGTGGAAATTTCTGGGCAATATCCGGGCCGAGCGGCTCGGGAAAGAGCACCATGCTCAATCTCCTCGGCTGCCTCGACCGCCCAACATCGGGCAAGTACACCTTCGAGAACCATGACATCGCAAGCACGAGCGACGATCAACTCTCCGATCTTCGGCTTAAGCACCTCGGATTCGTCTTCCAGAACTTTCACCTGATTCCCCAGCTCACCGTGCAAGAAAATATCGAGCTCCCGTTGTTCTATCAAGGAGTTGACGCGGACGAAACCGCCCGGCGTGCCCGCGCCATCGCCGAGCGCGTCGGGCTCTCCGATCGTCTGCGTCACCGCCCAACCGAACTCTCCGGCGGACAACAACAACGCGTCGCCATCGCCCGTGCGCTCACCAACAATCCGTCTGTTATCCTCGCCGACGAGCCCACCGGCAACCTCGACACCGCCACCGGAAAATCGATCATGGCCCTACTCGCAGAACTCCACGAACAGGGCAAAACAATCCTCATGGTCACCCACGAGCCCGACATCGCCGCCTATGCACAGTTCCAACTCCACATGCGCGACGGAAAGATCGAGTCCATCGCAACCAACCCCGTGCATGCCGGCGGGGGAGTCATTTCATGATCGCCGCCCGCTTTGTTCGTAATATCCGGCTCGGAATCAAAACCCTTCTCTTGCACAAAATGAGATCGGCATTGACCATGCTCGGCATGGTCTTCGGCGTCGGTGCGGTCGTCGCCATGCTCGCGGTCGGCGAGGGCGCAAGCAAACAAGCCCTCGACCAGATCCGTCGGCTGGGCAGCCAGAACATCATCATCACCTCCCAGAAACCAATCGCCCAAGCCGGCACCGGCTCGATGCAGGTCCGCATGAATATCTACGGGCTCCTCTACGACGATCTCGAACGCATCACCCAGAGCTTTGATACCGTCGAACGCACCGTGCCCGCCAAACTTATCCGCGGACAAGGGCGCGTGGGCGGACGGACACTCGAACTGCGCCTCGTTGGTACAACTCCGGCATGGTTCGATCTTGTTTTACGCGACCGACTCGCCGGGCGGGTCATCCTTGATCGCGATATCGAGAACAAAGCCAACATCGTGGTGCTCACCGAGCACGGCGCACGCAGACTCCTCGCCGGCAAGGACATCCTCGGCTCAACCGTCAAAATCAATCAGGGCTACTACACCGTTGTCGGCGTAATCAAATCAGAAAGCATGCAATCGGGCACCATGCAAACCCCAGACCAGAACATCGACGCCTACATCCCCCTCAGTGTCGCCATCGAACGCTTCGGCGACATCACCGTCACCCGTTCGAGCGGGTCACGCTCGCGCGAACTCGTCGAGCTCCACCAGTTGATCGTTCAGATTGATTCGACCGACCATGTAGAATCCACGGCAGCAGGCATCGAGCGGATGCTCACCATGTTCCATCCCAACGCCGATTTCCGCATGAGCGTCCCGCTTGCATTGCTGCGCCAAGCAGAAGCAACCCAGCGAACCTTCAACATCGTGCTCGGCTCGATCGCAGGGATCTCTTTGCTCATTGGCGGGATCGGGATCATGAACATCATGCTCGCCTCGGTGACCGAGCGGACACGCGAGATCGGGATACGCCGCGCGATTGGTGCACGCCGAAAGCAGATCATCGGACAGTTCCTCATCGAGACCGTCGTGCTCTCGGTCGCCGGCGGGATGATCGGTATCGGCGTGGGCGTGCTCATCCCATGGCTCATTACTCGGTTCGCCGACATGCCCACGGTGGTCACGCTCTGGAGCGTGCTGCTCTCGGTCGTCATCAGTATCGGCGTAGGCATCGTCTTCGGGATGTACCCCGCGATGCGTGCCGCAAACCTAGATCCCATCGTCGCCCTGCGTCACGAATAAGCCCGAACCGATTGACATCGATTCATACAAGCACCCCTCGAAGAGGTGTAAAAAAAGCCGCCCATCTGGGCGGCTTTGAGTGTGTTCGATTATTGGTGAACTCAGATCGGACGAATGATTGGGCCAGTATCGCCGCCACCCGGGATTGGGCGTCCGCCGGGCAATCCAGAGGTCTGATCACAGAAACCAGGCTGCCAGATATTGAGGAATGCCTGGATATCGGGGAAGGTGACGGCTCCATCAAAGTTCATGTCCGCCAAGATATTCCCAGTCGTGAACCAGTTCAAGAAGATCAGCAAGTCCACGAGATTCACGATGCCATCGCCGTTGAGATCACCAGGACACGCGGTCAGCACGGGTGCACAGCCCTCAAAGACCGGATTGCCTTGCTCGGTCCCATAGATCTTCAGCCGGTAGCTAACAAGTGTTTTTTCGGAGTGATCAGGATTGCCTGGGAGCCCGAAGACATTCAAGTAGGTGACCTGCTCAAGCCCAAGGTCTGTTGGGTCCGGTGGATCGGCGGGAGGTGTTCCCTCTGGGCTCGCCTCGTCGGGGCGAAAATCAGCGATGACAAGTCGCCATTCACCACCGGAGAGTTCA
>JAESUL010000065.1 GCA_016763115.1 Phycisphaerales bacterium
CACAAGGCTGCGCGGGCGGTCGATGGCATCGACATCACCATCGAACCCGGTGAACTCTTCTTTCTGCTTGGACCATCGGGGTGCGGCAAAACCACGCTGCTGCGGATGATCGCCGGTTTTATTGATCCCACCGAGGGCACCATCGCCTTTGACGGGCGAGATGTCACCCATGAGCCTCCAAACCACCGCAATACCGGGATGGTTTTCCAGAGCTACGCGTTGTGGCCGCACATGACGGTCGCCCAGAATGTGGGCTTTGGGCTCAATATCCGCAAAGTCACGGGTGCCGAGAAAGAAAAACGCATCACCGAGGCCCTCGATGCGGTCCAGATGGGCGAGTACGCCTCACGCAAACCCAACCAGCTTTCAGGCGGTCAGCAGCAACGCATCGCGTTGGCGCGGGCGATCGTGGTCCGTCCCGATGTGCTTTTGCTTGATGAGCCACTGTCAAATCTTGATGCCAAACTCCGCAACGATCTTCGGCTCCAGATCCGCGAGGTCTGCAAGTCTTCAGGGATCACGACGGTGTATGTGACCCACGACCAGAAAGAAGCCCTCTCGATGGCCGATCGGGTCGCGCTTCTGAGGGTGGGCAAGATCGTGCAGGTGGGGACGCCTCGCGAGTTGTACCGCTCGCCCAACTCGAAGTTCGTCGCCGAGTTCCTTGGCGAGACCAACCTCATCGAGGCCAAAGCGATCGAGTCATCAGACAAAGCAACCGTGTTTGAGATCGAAGCCGGACGATTCGATGCCGGCATTGGCAACCAAACAGTAGGCAAACAAAATCTAATTTCTATTCGCCCCGAAGCGGTCCGATTGGCCGTCGCGGGTGAAGATAAAAGCCTGCCAGCAAAGGTGTTGCATACGACTTACCTTGGTGAAATCGCCCAGCATCTCGTCGAGGTCAAGGGGTGTCCGCCGATCAAGATTTCAGAGATGAACCCGTTTGGGTCCGGGTCGCGTGTGCATCCGAGCGTGGGCGACGAGGTCGGCGTGGTGTTTGAGCCCGGTGATATCGTGGCGATCCGCGAGGAGTAGCCAGAACCAAAATCAGAGTCGATTCTCAGGCAGCTTGGGCGCGATCGGTTTCGTGTGAGCCAGTTTTTGCATCATATCCGGGCAGGACGATGGTGAAGGTGGTCCCCATGCCTGGGGTGGATTCGCACCTGATGGTGCCGCCCGCTTCGCTGATGAGCCGTTTGCAGACCGCGAGCCCGAGCCCATGTCCTTTGGACGAACCGGTGCCTTGTGCCCTACTGCTGCCCTGATTCCAGAGATCGAAGATGGAATCGAGGTCGTTGGGATCGATTCCATTGCCGGTGTCCTGGATGGTGAGCCGAATCCGTGAGCCGTGGTGGGTGTTCCATGTGGAACATTCTCGGGTGGCGTTGACCAGAATCGTTTGGGGCGAATGGGGATCGCCACTTTGACGGGCTGCGATTGCTTGTTCCGCATTGAGGTAGAGGTTGATGAGAATTTGTTCGAGGGCGATCGGGTCAATCTGGGCCTGGATGCCTTGGGTGTTCCAGGCGGTGACATATTCGATGGCTTCGGATTCAGATGCTGCGGTACTTGGCAAGAGAAACCCGAGGGCTGCCTCATGGGCTTCGTGGACTTCACATGCAAAGATTTCGGACACAGGCGATGGATTTGGGTCCGTGTAGCGCATGATGGATTCGGTCAGGTGGGTGGTCCGTTTGATGGCGAGAAGGAGCCGATCGAGGGCGTCGTAGGGGTCTGAGCCGTTGTTGTCAGCGAGTCCGAGTAGATTGTGGTTGGTCGTACTGGCATCCTGAGACGGTCGGCTCTGGAGGGCGAGTTGGGCGTGCCCTTGGGCTTTGGTCATCAGGTTGTTGATTTCGTGGGCGAGGATGGTCCAGAGCGATCCGAGTTCTGCCAGGCGCGATGCTTGCTCGCCGTAGTCGTCGGGGGTGGGGGGCGGCGATGATGGAGGAGTCTGGTCCATGCCCGAGTATCGAATAGATAGGGGGGTGGAATCAGGGTAATCCAGTGATTGGGGATGATCGCTCAGGATTCGATGCCTGAGAGCAGGAGGCCTGTTTCTGGTGAAACCCCCCCGCCACTGGCGAGCCAGGCCTGGATTTCGACGGGGCGGAGATCGACCTGGGTGATGGCTGCGAGATCGATCCAGTCAAACCCGATCTGGGATTCGTTGCTGATGATTTCGCTCGGTATGTCTTTGCCCGAGCCAATGTGTTCCACATGGAACACCAGGTTGATCTCGTGGTGGGTTTTCTTTTTGGTGCTGAAAACCTGTTCTGTGGTGAGTAGGAGGGGGCCGATGGTGGATTCGAGCGAGCATTCTTCGATGAGTTCTCGTTGCAATGACTCGGATGCCCGCTCGGCGAACTCGACATGCCCGCCGGGGAGGTAGTGGTACCCATGCTTGAGATTTTTGCACAAAAGCACGCGGCTTTCATGGATAAAAAGCCCGCGAGCGATGATTTCAATGGTTGGTGTCTTTGGCATTTTGGGATGGTATGCACGGGCTGTGTTCCGGGCAGCGGTTGGATCGGGTATGATGGCCCGGTAGTTCTGCTGGAGGATTTTCGTATGAGTTCGAATGAAAAACGCACACGCCGATCACGCAACAAACTCGGGCGGGGGCTGAGTGCATTGGTTGATACCCAAGGAGGGTTGGGAGCCTCGGCCCGGCCGATCGCTCCTGTTGGGATTGATCTGCATACCGCGCAGGGTGATTTATCGCCAGAAAAACGGGTTTTCGAGATCCTGCTTGGGGACCTGTATCCTAACAGTAGCCAACCAAGAAACGATTTTCAAGAAGAAGCACTCGAATCTTTGGCCAACTCGATCCGTGAGACCGGGTTGATGCAGCCGATCGTGGTCCGTGCGAGGGCAGCGGGGGGGTTTGAGATCATCGCGGGCGAGCGCCGATGGCGGGCATCGCGATTGGCGGGGCTCGAAACCATCCCAGCGATCCTGCGCGATGTCGATGACCAGCAATCCGCCCAGTGGGCGTTGATCGAGAATATTCAACGCGAGGATCTTAATCCGATCGAGAAGGGGAATGGTTATAAAAAGTTGGGTGAGCAGTTTGGGTTGACCCAACAAGAGATTGCAACGCGCGTCGGCGTGAGCCGGGCGGGGGTGGCCAATATGATGAGGCTGCTGGATCTCGATACTGATATCCAGATGATGGTCACCAAAGGTCAGCTCAGCGCGGGGCACGCCAAGGCGTTGCTCCAGTGCGCTGATCTGAACCAACGATCCACGCTTGCAACGCGGGCTGTCGAGCAGGGATGGAGCGTGCGGGTGCTCGAAAAAGCTGCTGGAACAAGTGTAATGGGCAATGTTGCCCCCGCGGATCAGCCCAAAGAGCCTCGCGATTCGCGGATCGAAACCGTGCTTGCCGACCTTGAACAGCAGCTCGGCGAGTACCTCGGGACCAAGGTTGCCCTGCGGACCGACAAGGGCGGCACCAAGGGGAGGCTTGTGATCCAGTTTTATGATCTGGATCACTTTGATGGGTTGATGTCCAGGATCGGCTTTGCTTCCAAAGATTCATAGTTTGTTCGTATGAATGAGTGGTTGCAATAGACAAGGGTCCTTCGCTGGCTGGTTTATATTGCAATTTGGATACGGTGTCTTGATATGTATTGCGGGTACGACTAGGGTATAGGTTCATCCTGATCTGGGTTGTAGTGTTTAAGTTCAGCACAGATTCAGGCTTCTATTACAGCACATCCGCTTCGAACGAGGAGTCAGGCGGATGCTGCGGAGGAAATAAGTTATGGCAGCAAAGAAAAGCAGAACCAAGAAATCGTCCACAAAGCGCAAAGGTGTGGTCA
>JAESUL010000066.1 GCA_016763115.1 Phycisphaerales bacterium
CTCGCCGCAGGGTTGGTAGAGCGGGATTTCTTCGACGAAGAAATCTTCGGGGCGTTGCTTGAGCACGCCTCCGATGCCCGGGATGTCTGCGGTCATAAACGCGGGTGCGTCAACGCCGGTGCCAAACGCGGTATCCGCGGTATCAGGTTGGTCATTGATCGTGTTCATCGTTCGTTTTCGTCGATCATGCCGATGGTGGCGAGCTGCAAGACACAATCCTCGACATAGATATCCGCACTCTGGATCATGGCCAGCGCGATCGCGTCCGATGGTCGGGCATCAACCTCGATGGATTCACCGATCGAGTCGATCAGATCGAGCGTGGCGTAGAAGGTGCCGTGCTCGAGATTCGTGATCGTGATGCTGATGAGCGTCGCGCCGAGCCCCTCGATGGTCGAGACGAGCAAATCGTGGGTCTGGGGGCGCGCGTGTGCTTTGTCGGTGACACCATCGCGGATGGCCAGGGCCTCGATGGTCCCGATCACGATCGGGAACCACCGTGATTGTCCGCTGATCGGGTCGAGTTCGCGCAGCTCGATCATCTGGGCACCCGTGTGCTCACAAATCAAGATCCTCGAAAGTTCCATAGCGATCCGCATGGGGTATTCTATGAGCCCCGACTCCACCAAGAAGCCACGAAACCAGAAAATGCCCGTCTACAGCGTGTTTCCCGTCGAAGGCGGATGGACCCGGGTGCCCAGGCGTTCGAGCACTTCCAATGGCACCCCGATATCCTCGACCACGAGGTGCCCAAGCATCGGCTGGGCACGCAGGGCGGTGAATCCGGATTTGAGGGCTGCCAGGGTCACCGTGCGATCGGCGATCACGCAAGCCGACATCGGCTGCCCGCTCTGGGCATCAAAGCCCGACGGAACATCAACCGCCAAGACCTTGGCCCCTTGTTGACGCATTGTGTTGATCGCTTCAATCATCTCGCTGCTGGTTCCGCTTGGTGGGCGTGATAAACCGGTGCCGAAGATCGCGTCGACGATCAGCGCGCCGGGTGCAGAAGAAACCAATGCGGTCTCAAAGGGTTTGCACGCAATCCCCATCTTCAGCACGATTTTCATGTTCGTTCGGGCATCGTTGGTGTACTGGTCCACAGCGATGAGCAGGTGGATGCGGACATCAATCTGGTGGTTGTGCAGGTGCCTGGCGAGCACAAATCCATCGCCGGCGTTGTTGCCCGGGCCACAGAAAATCTCAACGCGTGAGGCATGAAACTCATTGAGCATCTCGATGGCGTTTCGGCACAGGGCCGCGCCGGCGTTCTCCATCAGGACAATGCCGGGGATCTTGAACTCGTTGATGCAGATCGCATCAAGCACTCGGCACGACTCGGCGTCCATCTCATAGATTGGATACGACGGCGCGGGCCCGGTTGATGGCTCTGAACCGCGGTTGATGGGCTCGCGGGCTGCAAATGGGTTGGGTGGCGATGTATGGTGGTCTTGCCCATTCATATTGAGAGTCTATCCCCTTTGCCCCCTATCCTTGAACCGGATGCCAACACTCTTGATGGACATTCTGATCGTCTTGCTCACCGTGCTCAGCGTATTCAGTCTGATCTATTGGTCCACCGTCTCAGGGTTCATTGTCTCGGCCCATAAGCAGTTCCCAACCGCCCGCGATGGGATCGAGCTCGCCGAGCATTCGCCCCCGACTGCCCATGTGTGCGTTGTGGTGCCCGCGCACAACGAGGCCGGGAACATTGCGACCCTCATCGAATCGCTGCGTGCCCAAGATTACGATCGTCTGCGGATCGTGCTCGCCCTTGATCGGTGCACCGACGACACCGCAGGCGTCGCCCGCCAAGCCATCGACGATGACCACCGGTTTGAGGTGATCGAGATCGTCCAGTGCCCCGAGGACTGGGCCGGCAAGGTCCACGCAGCCCATCAAGGGTTCACCCAATCAAAGCACGCCGCGTCATCGGACATGGTTCTTTTTACCGATGCGGATACCTGGTTTGATCCCTCGTGCGTGCGTGCAGCCGTGGCGTTGGCCCAAGACCGCGGGCTCGATCTGCTCTCGTTGCTCTCGACGCTCGGCACCGATTCATGGTTCGAGCGTGTGGTCCAGCCTTACGCGGGCTTCGAGCTCGCCCGCCAGTTCCCGCTGACCAAGGTCAATCGGAAGTACAACGATCGTCAGCGTGCATTTGCCAACGGGCAGTTCATGTTGTTTCGCACCAAGAGCTACACCGCGATCGGCGGGCACGAGGGGGTCAAGGGTGCGATCCTCGAAGACCTGGCATTTGCAAGTGAGACTCTTGATGCCAAGATGCAGAGCGGGGTGCTGCTGGCCGACGATATGCTCCGGTGCAGAATGTACGATTCGTGGGAAGAGTTTGTGCGTGGATGGAAACGCATCTATACCGAATCGACCAACCGCGAGATCCGTAGGCTCCGCAAGTACGCCCTCCGCGCACCGCTCACCGGATTCGTGTACCCCGTTGGATCACTGGTCTGCGTGGGCGCGGGCATCGTGTGGGGAGATCCGAGTATGCAGTTCATCAACATCGGGCTCGGCACGCTCGGGTTTATGGCGTGGTTGGTGACAATGGTCTTGGTCGCTCGGGCGAGCCATGCACGGGTGCGCGATATCTGGAGCAGCGTGATCGGTGCGGTGTTGGTTGGCAGGATTTTTCAGATCGCACTTTCAGACCTCCGAAGCGGGGTTCAGACGCAGTGGGGCGGCAAGAGCTACACACGGATCGCAGCCGAGGACGAGATCGCTCAAACAGATGCGGATTCCAAGAACCAAGCGGGGGCCGCGTGATGCGTCGGATACGACGGCCCAACCCGGATGCACGCATCGAGATCACGCCGATGATCGATGTGGTGTTTTTGCTGCTGACCTTTTTCATCTTTTCGATCGTGCTGATGGTCCGCGCCGATGTCCTCGATGTGCAGCTGCCCGAGCTGAGCACCGAGCAGAGCGCAGAACCGGTCGTCCCGATCACGGTCGCCATCACCATGGACGGGGCGATGCTGGTCAATCGTGATCCGATCGAAGCAGATTCGATCATCGCCACGCTCCAAGAGCTGCAAGAAAAGAACCCCGGTGCCCCGATCGTGATCGCGGTCGATACACGATCCGAAGCCGGTGTGCTGATCGGGCTTGTGGACAAGATGACCGCCGAGGGTATCCGCTCGTTCAGCATCATCGGCAAACGCGCCGCCCAAGAGCCCGAGCAACCATGAGCACTCAGATTCTCCATCCCGATCGCCCCGACGGATCGAGCAAGGCTCTTGTGCTCGGGTGCGCATTGGGTCTGAGCTTGGTGCTGCACATGGCGGCGGGCTTTTCTGTGTGGGAATACTCCAACTCGTCGGCGACCGGTGTTTCACCGGATCTCGAAGAGCTGCTCGCGACAATGACCCCGCCGCCGCTTGAAAAAATCGAACTCGGGATCGACGAGTCCGAATCAGCATCGATCAACTGGCTCGGGGTGATCGACGAGCCTCAG
>JAESUL010000067.1 GCA_016763115.1 Phycisphaerales bacterium
CGGAAGACGCCGTGGTCGGGGGCGATCATCGCGGTGGTGAAACCGAGTTCGCGCAGATCGCTGGCGGTCTCTGTTGGCAGCCCGGTATCGAGCGCGTCGCTTTGCGGCGTGACGAAGGAGTTCCAGTGTGTGCCGGGGGTTCCTGGCTCGGGTGCGGAGGTTTCGATGGGGACATAGGCGTCGATGAAGCCGGCGTAGATGTGAGTGTCGGGACCGAGTTCATGGACTTGATAGCCTGAGGTGTTGAGGTCTCCACGGACGGCTTCGATGACTTTGGTGATGTGTCCATTCTCGATGAAGATGGCCGAGAGAGTTTGCGAGTCGTATGTTTCGGTCGGGGAGATGTGGACGGTGCCGCCGAGGAGGATGTGGCGAGTTGGTCGCGCGTTGGCCATGCCGTTGGGGCGTGGGGCGAGCGGGTCGGGTGTGCTAGCAAGTGCGAGGGTGGCGAGGGCGATTGGGATCAGCAGGGCGGATACGGATTTCATAGATCGAGACTCCTTGGATTTGATGGTACCGAGGAAGAGCGAGAAAGTGGCGTAAAACACGGGGAAAATGCACCGGGTGCTTGGCTTGGGCGGTGAGCAATGAAAAAAAGGGGCCGAGGAAATCCCCGGACCCTTTGTGGATGCGATTGTCTTTGATTGGATTATCGTCTGCGTCTGGTGGCGACCAAGCCGCCGAGCCCGAGCAGGGCGAAGGTGCCCGGCGTGGGGATGACTTCTACTACGATCGCGGCTTCAGCGAGCGGTGCACCAGTGACTTCTGTGAGGATCAGGCGGACATCATATTCGCCGAGGGTATTGGGGTCGAAGGGAATGTAGCCTGAAGCGTCGAGTTCGCGCTGCAAGGGTCCACTGGTTGACACGGACCAGAGGTTGAATCCTGGATTTTGGCTGTCACCACCTTGGTTGACATTGAGGAAGAAGTTTTGAAGAGTTTGGCTGACATCGATTGTGACCCAGCTTTGGGTGCCGAATCCGGGATCGAAATCAACCATGAGCAGGAACTCGTAGTTGGATGGAAGGGCCGCTTGGGGAAGGGCGAATCCGAAATCGATGTTCCAGGTGGCGTTGCCATCGTTGTTGGGCGAGCCGGCGTTGGCGAAGTAGCGTCCGAGGCCATCGGTGGCCAGTTCCCCAACGAACCGTTCTTTGGCTTTGACACCGATTTCGATGGCGCCGTTGCGGGCAATGGCGAAGTTGGCGTTGGCGTTGTTTGTGCCATAGGGCATGTCGGCACCGAAGGCATTGAATGAGTCCTCGTGGGTGACGACGGGGCCGCCTGCAAAGGCGACGCTGCTACCCAGCGCGATGGCGCTGATTCCAAATACTGCTTTCATGATATTCTCTCTCTCTTGAAGACTGACACGGCCCGGTGACAGCCGGGCGTTGGATTGATGGTACAGTGTTATCGGGGGCCGCTCAATGAAATAACGGAGTATTTTCGCTGCTTTCTGCGCACCCGCCCGCTACCGTTTCATTCTCAAAACCCCACAGGAGAGCGTGAAATGCCCGATTTAATCAGAGGAAACGCCGTCATCGGACAATCCGGTGGCCCGACCGCCGTCATCAATGAATCGCTCGTCGGCATCATCGAGGGGCTCCGTCACGCCGGTGCGGGCACCGAGGGAAATCCGATCCGAAAAATCCTCGGCATGCGCCACGGCGTGACGGGTTTGGTCAACGACGACCTCTACGACCTCACCGACTGCCCGCACGATCGGCTCCAACTCCTCGCCCAGACCCCCAGCGCCGGGCTCGGTTCGACACGCGACAAACCAGACGCGGCGTTCTGTGAACGCATCTTCGAAGCGTGCAAGAAACACGACATCCGGTACTTCTTTTACATTGGCGGTAATGACAGCAGTGACACCTGCCGAATCGTCAATGAACTCTCCGACGAAAAGGGCTACGAGCTGCGGTGCTTCCATGTGCCCAAGACCGTGGACAATGATCTGATGGTCAACGACCACACGCCGGGGTTCCCAAGCGCGGCGCGCTTTGTCGCCAAGGCGTGCATGGCTGATTTTCTCGACAACATCTCATTGCCGGGCATCAAGATCAATGTCATCATGGGACGCCACGCCGGGTTTTTGACCGCAGCGAGCGCACTCGCCCGGCGTGATGACCGGTACGAGTACGAGGGTGGCTCGACCGACGGCCCGCAGTTGATCTATCTGCCCGAGGTGGCCTTTGATATGGATCGGTTTGTGCAAGATGTAGCCAAGATCTACGACAAACGCCAGCGTGTGCATATCGCGGTCTCCGAGGGTATCTGCGACAAGGATGGTAACTCGATCGGTGCGCAGCTGATCAAAGGCGGGCAGGTCGATGCGCACGGCAATGTGCAACTCTCCGGCTCGGGCGCGATCGGCGATGGGCTCGCCGATTTGCTCAAAGAACGCCTGACTCCTGCTGGTGGCAAGGCCCCGCGCGTTCGCGCCGACACCTTCGGCTATGTCCAGCGGTGTTTCCCCGATCAATCGCCACTCGACCAACGCGAAGCACGAGGCGTCGGACGGTACGCAGCGCGCCTGGCAACCAGCGGCGACCTCGATGGCTCCGTCGCGATCATCCGCACAAGCCCGATCGGCGAGGGGCAGCCTTACGCGGCCAAGTACCAGCGGATCGAGCTGAGCGATGTGGCGGCCAAGACCAAGCACATGCCGGCGGAGTTTATCAAGGGTCACAATAATGTGAGCCAGAAGTTCCTGGATTACTGCCGGCCGCTGGTTGGGAAGTTGCCGCTGTATGAGCGGATTTGATTACAAGAAGAATATCGATACGATATAGAATCCGGTTTTCAAAGTGTAAAGAATGCCGATCGGGATGATGATTGGCAGTGCAAAGCGAAGCTTGGTCATTGGTGTATCAGCCTTGATGAACTTGCGGCGACGATTGATCAATGCGAGTACCACAAGCCCGGTAATGACCATTGTTGCACTCCATGCCAGGTATGTATTCATACCGCTGGCTGGAGTGCTAATTACATAGTACAGGTAGTAACTCAGCAGCAACAGATCCAAGAGGAGATCGGCCGTGATGCAGATCATGAGGAGGTGTGTCATGGTCAGTGCACGCGAGCGGTACATGGCCAAGATGCTTGAGCCCGTGCTCATGAGTTTGATGATCTCGCTGCATTCGGGGCAAGTCGCGGATGCGCCGCCGCGCCGGTTGTACCCGCAACTCGGGCAAGGCACATCGCGGCCCTTGAGGTAGAGGACGACAAGGGCTTCGTCGTTGGTGGGCTGGTTGGTTGGTTCTTCTTCATTCATGGCTGTGATTCTAGGTTGTGTCTGATGGCTATCAAAGGCCCCCGTCGGGTGCCACTACTCGCCCGAAGGGCGCAGTAGTGCTGGAATCACCCAAAGATCAAAGACACTTCTGCGCCGAGGACGGCGAGTAGTGGCA
>JAESUL010000006.1 GCA_016763115.1 Phycisphaerales bacterium
AACAAATGATTGATTCAAAAACAGTAAAAGCAGCATACACGGATAAAGCAAACCATTCATTTTTAAGAACTGAAAACCAGACGGGAATCAGCAGAATTGTAAATAAGATGAATGCACTTGGAGGTATTGTATTTTCAGATTGCGGAACCTCTGCAAAGGTTGTTTTGAAAGGACATTTGAAAATTAGAAGTTATTCAGTATCATTCAAACAAGAAACACTATGAAATCATTTATTTATTACAGAATCATTTTCTATTTCTTCAATGAATCAACTGAAGGATTAGACAGAGACCAGACAGGAGACAAGTACGCCAGAATCGGATTAGAAGATGTTGACCGACTGAAGGAAGCAGCAAGGAAGAAGATGGCAGGAACGAACTATGAAGACTATAGTTTAGAGAAGGTGACAAAGAAGGAATTCACAATGTGCAGAATGTACAACAGATTAAACATAAACTAAAAAAAGTTATGAAATATATCCACGTAGTCCACAGTAGAAACGTAGGCAAAGTAATAACCAGATCGACATATTTTTCAAGCAGGAAGAAAGCAGATAATTGTTTGGCTAGAGAAATAAGATTGAACGAAGGGCAAAACGAAATGATTGATACATCATTTTATGGAAAGGAGAAATATGGAGAATTGGCATCAAAAAATATAGTTGAGTTTGTGAAATATGACACGAAGGATGTGGAGCATGGAAGACCGATTCACATAGAGGTAATGATTGAGAAAATAAAACTATGTGACTGGTAGTTTTTTTCTTCAATATTTTGGTAGTTTGGAAAACTTAATTAACTTTGAAGCGTAGACGGAATTAATTTATAACAAAACACAAGTAAAATGAAAAAGACAGTTTATTTTTTAAGATATGATTCTAGATCATTTTCAGATCAATATGAAATTGACACAAATAAAGCATCATCAGAAGAAAATTCAATCCTATCTATTGAAGATGCGTTGTTAGCTATTGAGACGAATATTAAACAAGCTATTGAGAATGAAAATATGTCAAGAGAAAACAAAGGGTATTGGATTGATAGGTACAAGGGAATGACAATCCATAAACAGGAAACAGAGTTGGTAATGACTATTGATCAAATCAAAAAAGCAAAAAAGGTTTTGAATTCTGTGTCGGTCATGGTGGAAAAATGTATGTGACCAGTAGTGAATTATTTGAAGGAAGAGGAATACAGCCAGCAGGAGACGGAAGCGATCATAAAAGAGAACTCAGAACTTACCACATGACAGACAGGGCATTTAATAAGCTGAAGAAGCAGCACGATTTTATTTACATTAAAAAATAATCAAGATGAAACAATTTAAAGCAAGAGCAGAACGCATGTCCGACATAAAGAGATTCATGCATTCATATTTAAGCCCGATGCAAATTGATATAATAAGTATTAATCCAGTTGGAGGTGAAAGCCAGTTCCCAGACAGAGAAGTAACTTTTGCCAGTAAAAATGAAAGCTTGGAGGATGTTAAAACTAGAATGAACAGAATACCAGACCTTCATTGCATGTTTGAAACTGTTCAATTGATTGATGATTATACAGGCGAAAGAACATACAGACAGGGGACACCAGAAAACAGATTTGATATAAATTTAGCAATGACCATGATACATCATGTTTTGGGTTCAATTGAAAATGAAAACCTATCATGGGAAAATCGGCAAAAAAAGATTAGATTGATACTTATTGATTTTGGAAGGACTGAACGTTTAAAAGGAATCAATTTAGGAGTTAAGAAAGCCATAAATCATATTACAGAATTACAATCAACATTTACTAATAACTAAAATAACGGAATGAATTGGACTGAAATTGATCGCAATAACCCACCAGAAGAAAAAGTACTATGTACGAACCTAGAGGAAGGTACATACGGATATGATGAAAAATTATTCGGCATTGTTAGTGAAAACGATAATGAAGTATTGATTTGCATAGACGGAGAAGGGGAACTGGAGGGCATAACACATTACATTGATATTGACCAGAATATTAAAGAAATTAATGAATCAAATTTGACCGATAGGTTTTTTCTTGAAGAAATCATAAAAAGATTGGTTGATGCTAATGAGTGGGAAATTATTTCAGAATACGCTTACCAATTGTTAAATGATTGGATGTCTGAAATGATAACAAAAAACCCATTAACTGAAGAGCAGAGAACTGAAATTGTAAAGGAGTTTCAAGGACAAGAGTGGCAAGAATATTATTTTAAAAGTGAAGTCGAATTGAAAAAAATATTAGAAAAACAAAATAATGAATAACAGATTTGTAAGATTCAGAGAATTTCCAAATGGATGCGAACCAGAGCAGGAGACCGAAAGCACAAGTTTAATAAAAACTATTATTGATGCCTTGTTACTTATTTCAGAAGCAATAAGGAGTAAACTACACCCATAATGAGCAAACTAACGAAAAAGGAAACATCGGTACACAACCAAGCTTTAGACCTCCTGAATAAAGATAAACTAACATTTACAGACAGGAGGTTCGTTCTTGATAATTACCATGAATCAGCTACTAACATGAACGGAATAGCTGGTGCGTTCTTTACCCCAAAGTCAACAGCAAGAGACTTTAGCCTAGAGGTGAGGACAGGAGGTGCGATAGTTGACTTGTGTGCAGGAATAGGAAGCTTAGTTTTTGATCTTGTTGTGCAAGCAGATTATGAACAGCAGGACATCGATATTACATGTATTGAATTGAACAGGGATTATTACGACATAGGAAGAAAATTATTCCCTGAAGCTAATTGGATATTAGGAGACATAACAGATTTTAAATTATGGTCAAAGCTTGGGTTCGATCCATTGAATAAAAGATTTGATCAAGCGATAAGCAACCCTCCGTTTGGAAATATTAAAACGACAATCGACACTATGCCGATTTCGTATGAAGGTGGACAGTTTGAATTTAAAGCAGTTGAGATATCTTGTATTGTTGCTAATTGTGCAACATTTATTATGCCCCAAGGTTCAACTCCGTTTTTAACTTCAGGGTATAAAAGTGAGCCAGACGGTCACCATGCTAAAAAAGGAAGAAGTGTAAAGTACGACAAATTCAGTTTCACAACAGGAATAGAATTATCCTATAATATAGGAATTGAAGTAAGTACTAAAGGGTGGAAAGGAGTCTCGCCAGTTTGTGAGATTGTTAAATGGGAAGGTGTTTATGCAGATGACTACCAGCCGAAAAACTTATTCGAATGATGTACACACAGGAGCAGATAGAAAAGATAATCAAAAA
>JAESUL010000007.1 GCA_016763115.1 Phycisphaerales bacterium
AACAGTTCGTCGAAGCCATGTTCGCAGAGTAGCTTCAGCTTGCAACCTTAGTATTTTATTTGCAGTTGGCTTAGCCTGTTTTTGGGCTTGCGGATTGCTGAAAAGTACTTGTCCTGAACCCAGACGATTAGGGATCGATCCTGTGTTGCTTCAGAAAGCAGCCGATTCATGCGGCAGACGATTGTGCAGGCATAGTTGAATACAAAGGGCGAGTTCTCTACGCGGCGGATTGGCTTCAATATCAAATTGTTGTCCCTCTTAAGCACAAAGCTGTCGGTATCGGAACCGTGGGCGTTGGAAGAGAGTGCTCTATAAATTTTCTCATAAGTGCCTCTGCGATTCAGTTTAGTGGCGAGATCGATGATCGAGGCTGGTCCACCATTGATTGCATACCAAGGGAGATTTTTCTTGTTGCTCGGGTGTGTTTTTAGGTTTTCCAGGATCTCAACGGCCGTTGGGAGTTGGAGTTGTTCCTCTAGTTCTTTGCGTTGGGTGAGCAATAGATTGAGATTTACAGAATCTGGGAGATAGAAATCGTCAGTGCTGTTGATTTGGCCTGTTATGGATTTGTATTTGCTAGATTGGGGGTCTAGTGAGTTAATTAAATCTAGATCCTTTTTACGACTTAAAACCAAGTAAGCGTTGGCAGTGTCCTGGCTCTTGTCTTGGAGTACCCATTCAAGGTATAGGTGGGTTTCCAGAATGGATCTAAGTAGCGGTTTGGCTGCTTCTGCGGATCGATTAACCAAAAGCATCGCTATTGCATCTGTGTTTGCCAAGATTGAAGAGTGCAATGTGATTAGTACAATTGTTTTGGCACACATTGGGCCTTGGCCGGAGTTTGCGAACCACCAGTCGATGATGTTTGTGCCAACATTGATCGAGCAGTTGAGAATTTCGCTCATCTCAGAATGTTCAGATTGAAGATGTGCAGATCCCTTCGATGAATCTGCCTGTGTTTGAGTATTTGGTATAAACAGATCAAGTCCTCACTATGCGTCTGTCTCTATGTAGAGTGATTTTGCTGTTGCACTTCTTACTATACTTGGTATTACCCAGCACTCTCTCCGCGTGCCTCATGCTCGGAATCAAACTCCTCGGCGAATGATACATCGCCCGGCAACTCGTCCTTCCAAGGCTGATTCTGCGTGATATCCCGTGCAGCCTTGCGGCCCTCAAGAACCCATCGCCGCTCGGAGTTGCCCTCGGGAGTTTCGAGTTTCTCGGGCGGGGTATCGTCCTTGGAGATATGGATCTTCTGCGTTGGGAACGCGAACTCGACGCCTAGGCGATCGGCCAAGCGAACCACATCGAGCATGAACCGGTGCTTCTCGCGCAGCTCGATCGACCAGTCCGGGCACTCAAAGAAAATGTACACCAAAATATCAAGCGAGTGCGGCCCAAAGCCGTTGAGCCAGACATGGTAGTAGTCCTTGCGGGTATACGGATGCAGCTTGACGATCTCGCGGATGCCGCTACAAAACGCCTCGATTTTGTCGGGGTGCGTGTCGTAGGTGACATTTAACTTGGTCGTGTAGCGACGGTATTTTCGGCGGCCGTAGTTGTCGACCTTGGCGCGGACCAGTGTCGCGTTGGGGATGGTGACGAGTGAGTTGTAGAAGGTGCGGATGCGCGTCGAGCGGAACCCGAGGTCCTCGACGGTGCCTTCGACATCGTTGACGACCACCCAATCGCCGATCTCGAACGGGCGGTCCATGATGACGGCGATGGACCCGAAGAAGTTCTCGATCGTGTCCTTGGCAGCGAACGCGACGGCCAAGCCGCCGATGCCCAGCCCGGTCAGCAACGGCATTATCTCGATGCTGAATGCGCTGGCGATGTAGATCAACCCGATCGCGCCGATGAACAGCTTGGCGGTGCGTTTGACCATCGGCACAAGCAGATCGTCAAACTTGGTCTCGGTCTTGGCAGCCTGCCCGCTGAGCCAGTCGCTCACCAGGTCCGTCACCTTGAAGGCCGCCCAGACGAGCGACACCATCAATACGACGCGCACCGCGACAAAGAGCACGATTGTCGGTGCAGCGGGCAGAAGCCCCAGCACAAGCGCGAGGTACCAGATGCTCGCGCCCGCGAGCATCCCGAACGGACGCACCGCCCGTTTGAGTGAGCCCGGATCAACCTCGCGCCCGCGTTTGTTCTCAAAGCGGTGCCAAAGATTCCGCAGGATGAGCCTCGTGAACAGATCGACCATCAGCCCGACAAAGATGACAAGCAGAATCCCGATCCATTCCCAGTGCTCAAGCCCGAGCGTTCTGTTGCCCTTGAGCGACGCCGGCATCGCGCTGCGGACCTTACCGATAAACCGCTGGTCGATCTTCAACCCCGCGAGGGTTTCTTCGTTCTCGGTTTCGAGGGCAAAGTTGTGGATTTGGTTGAGTGTCGTGCGATCAAAGCGCCAGTTGCCGTGGGTGTCGGGTTCCATGGTGATCGAGTACCCGGGGTACTTGGAAGCGAACATCTGGTGCAGAGGCATGGTCCAGTGGATCTGCGGGTAGTACAGGTACCTCGGCTCTTGCGGATTGTCGGGCATCTTCTCGACGCGGACCTCGCCGATCCGCCCGAGCACGGTGTACAACTCGAGGGCAAGGTTCCACTTGGCTTCGAGTGGAAGGGACGGTTCGATATCGAGGCACTCGATCGCTCGCTGGCGTGCGTCTTCGCGTTTTTCTGCGCCCTCGTGCTCGTTGATCGCCACCAAGAAGGTGGACATCGTCGCTCTTGGCGAACGCAGCGAGGGATTCGTCGCGGCGTTCGGTTGGGCGACCGGTTCAGCGAGGGGAGTGGGCGGGGTGGTCTCGGTGTCCTGCATCCCAATCGCCGGGGTGCTCAAGAGCGAAACGCCGACCACAAGCAGGGAGATTATCCAGATCCGAATCATTGAAAAAGTGTTCGTATTCATTGCCCAGATGCTATCCGTCAGATGCCGCCGGAGGCAGATCAGCGCACGAATACAAGTGTGATCTCACGCATCAAATACCCGAGGCACCGAGGTCGAATGCCGGATAATCAGCGTTTCGTCGAGTGTCACGGTTCGGCTCGGGATCGGCTCGTCGGATTTGAGCCGATCGAGCAGCATCTCGCCCGCCGTCCGTCCGGCGATCGAAGCGGGCAACGCGATGGTGGTCAGCGCGGGGGTGGCGAGTTGCGCGGGCAACTCGTCATTGAACGCCACGACGCTCATGTCCTTGGGCACCGAGACCCCCAGCGTGTTCAATGCCTGGATGATCGACAGTGCGGTCGTGTCGTCGTAGGCGATGACCGCGGTGGCTTTGGTGCTCAGCAAGACAAGCTGGCAGTAGGTCAGCGAATCGTGATCGAACCGGTCGTACCCGTCAACAGGTTCGAGCCCGCGGTGGCGGAGGATCTGTTCATACGCCGACTTGCGAAGATCGACCGAGGTATGCCGGGGGCGATGGACAGCACCAGGGCGGGTTGGATCAATGTAGGCGTAGGCGATCTTGGTGTGCCCGAGTTCGATCAGGTGATCGAGTGCTTGGTCCATGCCGTGGTGTTCGTTGAAGTTGACCGCGTCGCCACCGGGACCAGCGAGCCCGTTGATCGACACATAAGGCATGTCGTTGTCTTCGAGTTCTTTGAGGTCTTTATACTCGCGGACCTGATGGGCAATCGCCCCGTCCACTCGCCACGACGGGAGTTCGTGCCCGGCGTAATCAGGATCGAGGAAGGTCGTGCACACATGCTTGCCCCCATTGCGGAGCACCCGGACCGCTTCGGACAACGCCGAGCGGTTGATGCCGTCCGATGCCCATCCGACCACCGCGACCAGATTCGTCTGTTTGGCGCTGATCGAGCGGACCATCGGGTTGGGGCGGTAGTTGAGTGTCTTGGCAGCTTCGAGCACCCGTTGACGGACCTCGGGGCGGACACGAAAGTTGTGGGTGTACCCGTTCATTACCCGGCTGGCGGTGGATTCGGCGACCCCGGCCATCTCGGCGACCTTGGCAAGCGTGATCCGCTGTGTTTTTCGGGTTTCAGCCATAGGTGCGATCTCGGGGTTCTGGGCAGGGCAATCTCCGGATCGAGTATACAGGATGCAGGGGCAGCGGGCGAGTGGGAAATCCCTGTTCTGAGCCATCAAGGCGAATAATGGCGGGTGCAACGCGATTCTGAACACTTGGTATGAAATAATCACCCTCACGCATGGTTGGCGACTGGTATATTCGGACGCATCATCCATCGTCCGCCCCGCCGACCCGTTCGCACATGCCTCACAAGGAGCACGCATGCTTCGCCAGTTTGTACTACTCGCCGTCCTCCTTGCAACTTGCTCTTCGCTCGCCCACGCCCAAGGCGGGCCCCCGCCCGCCAAGGTCGTTCTCGATGCTGCACGCATGGAACTGCTCACCGATCGGCGTGTTGCCACCGGGGAGATCCGCTCGCCGATGCGATCCCAACTGGCGGTGCAGGTGCAAGGGCTGGTGATCGAGATGCTCGTCAATGAGGGAGACTCGGTGACACGCAACCAGATCATCGCCCAACTCGATCCCATGCGTGCCCAACTCGATCTTCAACGGGCCCAAGCCGGCGAGCACCACGCCTCGGCGGTGATCGAGCAACGCAAAGCCGAACTCGGACAAGCCGAGCGAGATCTCGAACGCATCAAAGAACTCGAACGCCGAGGATCGGTCGGGGCCAGCGAGATGGACGATGCCCGCTCGTTGCTCGCTTCACGCAAAGCGATTGTGATGCAGGCCGAGTCCGACCTGCTCACCGCCCAAGCCGACACCCAACTGGCAAAGCGTGCCTTGGGCGACACCACCATCCGCGCCCCGTTCGCCGGGCAGGTCGTTCAGACCCACACCGAGGTCGGGCAATGGATCGATCGTGGCGGGGCGGTCGCCACCGTGCTCTCGCTGACCGATCTCGAAGCGAGGGTCAATATCCCCCAGCAGTACTTCGCGGCCATTGCAGGGTCCAAGGCCGAGATCGAGATCATTGTCCCCGCGATCGGTTCAAGTGTCACCGGCGAACTCATCGCGATCATCCCCCAAGCAGACTCGCTTAGCAGGCTCTTCCCCGTCCGTATCCTGATCCATGACCCCGACCGCATCCTCCGCCCGGGCATGAGCGTCAAGGCGATGATCCCGACCGGGATATCCAGAGAACTGCTGACTGTTTCCAAGGATGCCATCGTGCGCACACCAAGCGGAGAGCACCTCTTCTTCAACGCCGACGGCGTCGCTGCGCTGATGCCCGTCACCCGTCTCTTCGGCGTCGGTGATCGCGTCGCCATCAAACCGGGGATTCTCAAGGAAGGCATGCAAATAATCGTCGATGGGAATGAACGCATCTACCCCGGGCAACGCTTGCTTGTTCTTGAAACACTCGTTCCCGTGATTCGTGACACCGAGCCAACGCAACCCAGCGGGGAGCAAGAATAATGGACATTATTCGATGGTGTATTTCCCGCCCGGTGACGGTCGCGGTCGGGGTGATGCTCGTGTTGATGTTCGGCATCATCGGGCTCCGCGAGATCCCGATCCAACTCACCCCCACGGTGACCTACCCGACCATCACGGTGACTACTTCGTGGCCCGGGCGTTCTCCCGAAGAGATCATCGACGAGGTGACCAAGGAACAAGAAGAACGCCTCAAGAACATAACGAATCTCGAAAAAATGTCCTCCAAAACAAGCCAGGGAACCTCGGGCATCACCCTCGAGTTCCGGCTCGGCTCGGATATCTCGCGCGCACTCCAAGAAGTCTCCGATGCGCTCCGCCAGGTGCCCAGCTACCCCGCAGAGGTTGATGAACCAGTCGTTATTCCCGCTGACGGCGTGAGCAGCCCGGGCTCGGCAATCGCGTGGATCATCATCGATTTCTCAGACGAAAACCTCATCAAGCACAAGGGCTTTGACCTCACCACGATCCAGGACGACCTCATCCGCGATGTCAAACCCTACCTCGAACGCATTGATGGCGTCGCCCAGGTCAATATCTTTGGAGGACGCGAACGCGAAGCCAAGGTCTTCACCGACCCCGTCGCCCTCGCCCAACGCGGGCTCAACCACATTGATGTCATCACCGCGCTGCGCGCCGAGAACCGCAATGTTTCCGCCGGCTCGATCGCTGAGGGCAAACGCGACTACATCGTTCGGCTCATCGGACAGTTTGATTCGACGGAGTCCATCTTGTCCACCATCGTCGCCCACCGCGACGGCAAGACCATCTTCGTCCGCGATGTCGCGCGCGTAGAAATCGGGTACCAGAAACGACGAGGGTTTGTTCGCTCGCTTGCGCGCCCCGCGATCGCGATCAACCTGGTCCGCCAGGGCGATTCCAATGTGCTTGCGATCATGGAGGAACTCAAGGTTCGGCTCGATGATGTCGAGTCCTCGATCCTGCCCAACATCGCCGGGCGGTCGGCCAATGGCCCGGTTGGGCCCGACCTTCGGCTCCGCCATGTGTACGACGAAACAGTCTACATCAACTCGGCCATCGGCCTGGTCACCAAAAACCTCTGGATCGGATCGATCATCGCGATGGTGGTGCTGCTGCTGTTCTTGCGTTCGTGGCGGGCAACCGGCATCATCGCGATCGCCATCCCGGTCTCCGTCATCGGGACCTTCCTTGTGCTCTTGGCCCTCGGTCGATCGCTCAATATCGTTTCGCTCGCCGGCATCGCCTTTGCGGTCGGGATGGTGGTGGACAACGGGATTGTGGTGCTCGAAAATATCGACCGCCGAATAGCGATGGGCGAGCCACCCGCACTTGCGGCGTGGCGCGGGGGCAAAGAAGTCTGGGGCGCGATCCTCGCTTCGGCCCTGACCACCATCGCGGTCTTTGTGCCCGTGCTGACGATCCAGGAGACCGCCGGGCAGTTGTTCCGCGATATCTCCATCGCGATCGTTGCATCGGTCTCGTTGTCGTTGATTGTTTCGGTGATGGTCATCCCTGTCGCGTGCTCGCGGTTTATCAAGCCGGCGAGCGCAAAGCCCGGGCCGGTCAAACTCCTGCTCGGCTCAATGTTCGGGCTTGTGCCCCTCGCAACCAAGGGCGTGGATCTCCTCGGATGGATGATCGGATGGCTCATGGGCGGATGGCGGGCGTGGACGCTCCGCCCCGCATTGATCGTTGCGATGACGGCTGCGAGTATCTTCGGCGCCATACTGATGATGCCCCCCATGGACTACCTCCCCGCGGGCAACCGCAACCTCGTGTTCGGGGGCATGCTCATCCCGCCGGGGCTCTCGGTCGAGCAACGCGTCAAAATCGCGGAACGAATCGAATCAAAAATCTATCCTTACGCGGTGGCTGATATGGACGAGCCGGGCACCATGAGCCAACTCGACCCCATCCAAGCCCACGGCGGAACCATCTTCGAGCCCGTCGGGATCGACAACTTCTTCATCG
>JAESUL010000068.1 GCA_016763115.1 Phycisphaerales bacterium
ACTACGAGCCGTACAAATCGTACGAGCCGTACTTCAGGATCACCAAGGGCGAGGTGATTTCGAACGAGTCGGGTGTGGACAACGACCCGACGCAAGGCATCAATCGGGACACGGCGTTGGATATGGCATACTGGGGGTTCGGGATCGAGCGTCTCTTGACCGTCGATGTCACCAAGGCATACATCCACGCCAACGCTGCGGCGGCGGATGTTGACCAGGTGCTTGCGATCGCCAACTCAACCAAATACGGCGGCGCGGGGTACACATCGAGCAACCTGGGCACACTCGCCGGGGGCAACGCGGCGGCGGTGGAAATCGCGATCCATGAGAATGGGCATTCATTGGCTCGTCTCGCCGACGAATACACCTACGGCGGACCAACCACCTACATCGCTCCCGAACCCGAGGAAGCGAATGTATCAACCTATGACATTATCCAACAGGTCATCCAAATGCGAAAATGGCATCAGTGGGTGGGCGTGACGATGAGTGGGCTTGATGGCCCGGTGAACTCAGTCGAGGGGGCAAAGTACTCTGTCTTTGGTATCTATCGCCCGACCGACAACTCGATGATGCGAAACCTTGGTCGTCCGTTCAACCCGCCGAGTGCGGAGAGACTGATTACCACTATCTATGCGGAAGTCAACCCGATCGACGACGGGCTCATCGACGGTACCGCGTGGGATGTTTCGGACAACATCTGGATCACACCGATGCAACCGATCGGGCATAGCCTTGATATTGAATGGACGATCGACGGCACCGTTGACAACTCGTTCGATGGGATGAGTTCGATCAATCTTTCCAACTATGGGCTCAGCGTCGGGCCACACTCCGTGAAAGTGCGGGTTGCCGACAACACCCCGATGGTCAGGGATCAAATCCTGTACAACCTCCGCATGGTCGAAGAACGCAACTACACGGTCAATGTGAACCCCTGCGATTCTCTAGCGAACCTCAATGGCGATGACCTGCTCAATCTTCAGGACATCTTTGTATTCTTGAACTTGTACAACTCCCAGTTCCCCGAAGCCGACCTCGCGGCCCCCTTTGGAGTGTTCAACCTGCAAGATGTGTTTGCCTACTTGGCGATCTTCAACGCCGGTTGTGGTCCATAAAGAACATACCGATAACACCGCCAATCCCCTGCCTCTTTGGTGGGGGATTTCTTTTCAGCCATTCATAATGGGATGAATCCGAGGGTTCCTTTGCACCGTACAGGGGATTGAGGCATGTTCTTTGTATGCCTTGGCCCCTTTGGTGTCGGTCCCGCTCGGGATCGGCAAGCATGTGTGTTTGGGCTTGATCGAGTTTTACCTATGCAGATTTGTCCATTGGAGGAGCACCATGCTCTGGAATCGTATCTACCGAATCTCTTCGCGGATCAGTGTCGCCGGCATCGTTCTCGCTTCTGGCAACGCCATTGGCGCGGACCTGTCCCAGAACAACCAACCCAACGCCGAGCAGCGCAGCGTCATGAGTATTCGTGGCGCCGAGTTGTTCCTCGTCGATGATCTCTCCGCATCTACCTCAACGGCATCGCGCATCAACACCGATCTGGCTGACAAACAGGGCAGCATCCCCGACCCAACGCCGGGGTACATCCTCACTGGACGGATCGTGGTGCAAACCTCTGATTTGGCAATGCTGAACAATCGCGTGCAACAGTTGAATACAAACACTACGCGCAGCGTCGCTGTTGCTGCCCATAGCCAGGTCAACGGGTTTGCGATCGTTGACGCCGGGAGCGTCGGTGCAGCGATTGAACTTGCACAATCGCTACGCGCAACCGGCGCGTTCGAGTCGGTCGAACTCGACATGACCCGCCCGTATTCGCTGCGGGCGCCGAGCGATCCGAGTTTTTCAAGCCAATGGCACCTCCGCAATACATTGGTTGTCCTCGCGGACATCAATGCCGACGCGGCGTGGGACCTTGGGTACACCGGCTCGGGCGTCACGGTCGGAATTGTCGAGGGCAAGTTTCAGCAGAATCACCCCGACCTTGCACCCAACTTTTTCGCGACCGCCACAATGAGCGGCGGATCACTCTCGTCGCACGCAACAAGCAGCGCAGGGATCGCAGCGGCATCGGGCAACAACGGGCAAGGTGGCGTGGGGCTCGCCTATGACTCGTTGCTCTCCAATCAGATCATCGGATCGAGTTCCCAGACCGCTTCGGCCTTTGAGTTCCGCAATGACCTCAACGATGTCAAATCCAACTCGTGGGGCCCGTTTGACAACGGCGAAATCACCTACCTTTCAAGCATCGAACGGGCCGCCATCGAGAATACCGCGATCAACGGACGCGCCGGGCTCGGGACCATCTTGTGCTGGGCGGCGGGCAACGGCGGCACGGGCGACCGTGTTGAATACGACCCGTACGCATCGAGCCGTCACACCCTGGCGATCGGCGCGGTCGGCGATCTGGATACCCGCGCATGGTACAACGAGACCGGGAGTTCGATGCTTGTTGTGGCCCATTCATCGGGCAACAACCGTGGGACATGGACAACGACCACGGCCAGCACTTACACATCGAACTTTGGTGGGACTTCCTCTTCGTCGCCTTTGGCGATGGGGGCCGTCGCGCTTATCCTTGAGGCCAACCCCGCACTCACCCAGCGCGATGTCCAGCATGTGCTGGTCAACTCGGCGCGGGTGTGCGACCCGTTCGACAAGCAATGGGGAATCAATGGCGCTGGACACATGGTCAGCCTGAACTACGGGTTCGGCGCGATTGATGTCGGCGCATCGGTGCTCTTGGCTGAGAGTTGGACCAATGTCGGTCCGGAGGTGCAGGCGAGTTCGGGCGTGGTCAATGTCAACCTCACCATCCCCGACAACAATACCAACGGGATCACCCGAGTAATCAACATCTCCGAGGACATTGTTATCGAGGCTGTCGAACTTATCCTCAATATCGACACGACCTATGTGGGCGATCTGCAGATCCTGCTGACGAGCCCCGACGGGACCCAATCGCTGCTGGCAACCGCCCGGGGCGACTCGCAGGATGATTATGTCGACTACATTTTTACCTCGGTGCGTCATTGGGACGAGATGTCCGCGGGGGACTGGACCATCAATATCTCTGATCGTGGCCCGGGCGATGTGCCGTTCTGGGATGATCTCGAGATTATCGTCTACGGCACGGATGCTACCACTGGTGCGTGCAGCGATGCGGATCTGGCTGAGCCTTTGGGCGAGTTGAATCTGCAAGATGTGTTCGCCTACCTGGCCCTGTTCAACAGTGCTGATCCGTCGGCCGACCTCGCCAAGCCGATCGGGGTGCTCAATCTCCAAGATGTGTTCGCCTACCTGGGCGAGTTCAACAACGGGTGCCCATAACCCGGCATGGGCAGTCCGGCGATGAATAATCGCTTATTTTGACCCACAAGTCCCTGAAATATGCAATCTCAGAGGGTCCTTGTGCGTTTGGATGGATGGTGCGGGTTCGATGGACGGGTTCTGTCCACTCTCAATGGTCGTCAGCGGCGAATCCGACGACGATGGGTGAATAGAATCATGTGCGTCGCAACATGCCCACGGCGGGATGGTATCAATACGCGGACGGGTGCCCCAAATAGTGCACCGCAAACGGAGGAGTTCCAAATGAAGAATGATCGCAGAATCGGACAGGGTATTTCCCTTCTTGGCATGATGGGTATCTTGGCAATGGGCACGACCAGTATGGCCCAAAGCAACCAGCCCAACAAGGTCTACACGGAGGTCGTCGAAACAATCGAGCAGCCGGAAGTACCGAGCGAGGGGCTCGGGGCGATCCTCTTTGCATCATCAACCCAAGAGACCGGCGTGATCTTTGACAACGAGAAGCCCAAGCTCAGTTTTCAGTTCAAGAACATGGGTCAAGGCCCGGTGACCATCCTCAAGATAAAGCCCGCCTGCGGATGCACCGCTGTTGAACTCAAGCAAACCACCTACGCCCCGGGCGAGAGCGGAGTCATCGAGGTTATCTTCGATCCCGAGCACTAGCGAGGAGCGCAAGCCCGCAACATCACGGTCTTCACCGATCAGAAGAAAAAGCCAACAACCACGCTGGTGGTCCGTTCGTTTGTCAAGCCTCTGGTTGTCGTCGAGCCCGCGCAACTGGTTTTCAGGCCCTCACAAAAGGGCGCCGGCCCCTCGCAGGATCTGCACATCAAGGGACGCTTTGAGGGGTTCAAGGTCTCCCGAGTCACCACCACCGATCCCGATATCTTTTCGCTCGAGATTATCGACAACGGCACCATTCAAGAAGGTGAAGACACGCTCTACGACCAGATCATCCGTGTCACCCTCTCGGCCAATGCCAAGCCCGGAAGCCACCACACCGAACTCAGCATCCGGACCAATGACCCCGAGAAACCAATCTTCTCGGTCACCAGCTATGCACAGGTCCACGGCGATCTCAAAATGATCCCCACACGCATGACTCTGGGTCGCTTGGTGGTTGGCGATTCGTTTGACATCTCTATCCATATCCGCACCGTGACCGGCGAAGGCTTCGAGATCACCAACGCCAGCACCAACACGGTTGCACTCGACGCGGAATACACCTTCGAGCCCGTGGACCCCGAGGTCCGCAACGACTGGATCGTGCGTGCCAAGGGCACCGCGGTCAATGTTGCCCCGCGGTTTAACTCGCTGCTGCATCTCGTGACCAATGTCGTAGATGAAGAACAAGTCACCATCCAGATGTACGGACAGATCCGTCGGAACTGATCCAACATGCATATCTGCACCACAACCACAAGGGTCTGTGCGATCATCGGCCTCGGCGCGATCGTCGGCGTTGGACACGCGTTGATTGTCCGTGTACCCGTCGGATTCGGACACAAAGCCATCGTTGCACCTGTTGAAAACACAGGCACCGCAATACCGGTGGTGCATGTTCCCGAACTGACCAATGAGGATCCGGGCGAGAACCCGACAGAGGCCCCGGCAATCGACCCGCTCGATATCCCCGGCCCGCCCGGCAAGCTCACCCTCCGCGAGGCGTACGCCCTCTATGACGAGGGTGCCTACTTCGTTGATGCCCGGCATCAAGAAGAGTTTGATGAATCGCACATCGCGGGCGCGTTGTTCTTGCCCGCCCAGCGTATACGCAGCAAAGCGGGGCTCGACGAACTCGAGATGATCCCGCCAGACATCACGATTGTGATCTACTGCGTAGGCGGCGAGTGCGACGCTTCGGAGAACGCCAAACTTGCCATCGAGCGATCCGGGTTCGGGTTCACCGATATCCGGATCATGGGTCGCGGGTTCGAGGACTGGGCGGGGGCGGGCTTGCCCGTCGAGCACGCTGACGGAACCATCACGGGGGATCAGCCGTGATGAAAATGAACAAATGGGTTGAATCTTCTTTGTTGCAGTTCCCCCTGCGTGTCGGGCTCGGCGGGATTTTTTGCCTCGCGGCCTACACCAAACTCGGCGATGTGCAATCGTTCGCCGAAGCGATCAAGGGATTCCAGGTCGTCGATGTCGAGAACTACGAGCACCTGATTGTCTTTGGCGCGTTCACGATGCCTTGGGTCGAGATGATCGCTGGGGTGCTGCTGATCCTTGGGCTCTGGACGCGGGCCGGTGCAGCCATCGTTTCTTTGATGCTTGTCCTCTTTATGGCTGCACTGATGCATGTGATCTTTGATGATTCGATTTCGGCGGATTGTTCGTGCTTCGGGGATGTCAAGATTGGGGGTTGCAGTTCCAAAGTCGGGTGGTGTCAGGTAATCCGTGATCTGGTGATGCTGGTGCCGGCGGTGTATCTGGTCTGGCGTGGCGGCGGGGTGTTCGCACTTGATGCCCTTTTGAGCAGAAAAACCGCACCATTGAAGGCCCAGACGCCAGATGCACAGTTCGTCTCTGAACAAGTCGACGAGGGCGGATTCCGGGGCTAAACTCCTCTCCGCAACGAAGATCCGTCGCCCGGGTGATTTGCATTGTTTGCAGACCACTGGGCCACCAGAGACCAGGACGGAAAAGACCTATGAGCCGAATGAGCAGAGACCGCGATCGTGACAGCCGAGACCGTTTCCAGCAGGGTGCCCCTGTCAAGGCAACACAGACGAGTGGCAAGGGGATCGAGTTCGTCGATTACAAGAACACCGAAACGCTCCGTCGCATGATGACGCCCAACGGCAAAATCTATGGGCGCAAGCGCCTGGGCACCAATGCTCGTCAGCAGCGCATGGTTGCCCGCGCAATCAAGCGTGCACGGTTCTTGGGCTTGCTCCCATTCACCAGCGCCACGCTCTGAGTTGTGAAAAGAGTTCGAGTTCATGGCTTCGTTTGAACGCCAGTACGAACCGGTTGCCTTGGCACTGAATCATGTGTCGGGTGATCGGCGTCGTCGTATGCACGATGCAGCCGATGTGTTCTGGCGGTTCTTCAAGGACTTTGGTGTCTCTTGGGTCGGGTTCTACACCAAGGTCGAAGACCAAGACGAGATGGTCCTCGGGCCGAGCCGCGATTCGCCCGCGTGCTCACCGATCGCCATGCACGGCGCGTGCGGGATGTGCTACCTCAGACGCCGACCGATTATTGTGACGGATGTGCATAATCTGGGCGAGCATTATATTGCGTGCGATCCGCGGGATCGTTCCGAGGTGCTGGTGCCCTTATTCGGCGACGACGGCAAGTGCTTTGGCGTGCTCGATGTCGATTCGCACCAACGCAACGCGTTCGGCGAGATTGATGTCATCGAGACGCGACGGATCATGGAATCCACCGGGATCAGCTGGTCAGCGCCTCATCTGCCTCCATTGGTGCTCTAGGGCGTATCGCTTGTGGCGGAGAACTCACACGCACACTTGGTACACCGCCACTGCACAGACATCAAATCAAACACTATTGCAGCGGCCAAAAACGCAATACACACCCTGAACAGATTCATAGGCGATCGGATAACTCTCGATCTTGAACTGCAAGATGGGCATCGTGGCGTTTGCATCTGAATGCCTCAGAAAGGGACCGGAGCGTAGAAGGGCATCTGACTGCCTTCGACGGGGTGATGGATTGTCAGCATTGATGCATGAAGCATGAGCCGATCGGCGTCTTTGCGTTCGTCGTAGAGTTCGTCACCCACGATGGGCACGCCGAGCCCGGTGGTTTCATCGCCTGACGGCTTGCCGATGGTGGTGACCTTTGGATGGGCCGCGTGGACGCGGAGTTGGTGGGTGCGTCCGGTGTGGGGCAAGAGTTCAACGCGTGTGACGGGGTTGCCTTTGAGGGTCTCGCGGGCGAGCACGCGGTAGTGCGTGGTTGATGGTTTGCCCTCAAAGTAATCAACGAGTTGCAGCGGGCGGACATCCATGTCTTTGCGCATCGGGCAGTTGATGGTGCCCGCGTCGGATTCGAGGTGCCCGTCGAGCAGGGCGAGGTATCGTTTGTGGGTTCGTCGGTTCTCGAACTGGATCGAGAGGTTGCGGTGGACCTCTTTGGTGAGCGCGCTGTTCTCATGCCTTGGCCAGAGGACCTTCGAAAGGAAGGAGCATTCGCAGCAGCAGCACAGCCAGCAGCAGGCAAGGAGAATTGGCAGCATCAGCAG
>JAESUL010000069.1 GCA_016763115.1 Phycisphaerales bacterium
AAGCCCGGGGGAGGCGAAATGACGAACAGAAGGAGCCGTCAGACACGACCTAGGCCGATCAACTCGGCGGAAGAATCTGTCTATCAAAGCCTGATGAAGATCCGGCTTGATTTTACGAGCAGCAGCGGGTTTCTCTTCCGATTTGTGCCGATTTTTGATACAGTGGGCACGACTTGTGGGCGCTCGGTGTGGGCGGGGTGCATCCTTGTGTATTCTCGGACCTACTACAAACAAGCCCGGTGCGTGTATTGATTGAATACGATTGCACAAGTTGATTGCCGATTTTGGTGGGGAGTTTGATGGCCTCAGAGTTTGACAGCCCGACGCAGGACCTGAGCAGCAACGGGCGTGTGGTGTCGTTGCTGCGTCCGCACTCGAGTCGGCTCGTTGCGGTGCTGGGGATGCTGGTGCTGCTGGTGGTTGCCGATCTCGCGCCGCCGTTCGCGATCAAGGTTTTGATTGATGATGTGTTCGTCGATTCAGAGCGTGCACAAGGATTCGGCGGGCGGGGAAAACTGTTGGCGGTTCTGCTTGCTGGGTTGTTTATAAGTTATGTCACCCGCAACACGCTTTTTTATCTCAGCCGAATGCGTGCGCTGCGGATCAGTGAGGATGTCTGCTTCACGCTCCGCAAGCGGCTGTTCGACCATCTTCAGCAGCTGAGCCTGCGGTACTACCGCGCCCATCAACCCGGACAGGTCGGGGCGCGGGTGATGGACGACACCTACAAGATCCAGAGTTTCATCCAGGACAAGTTCCCGCTGTTGATGCTCAGCATGCTCAAGTTCCAGATTCTGCTGGTGGTTATTTTTCTGATGAATCCGCGTCTGGCGATGGCAGCCATCATTATCTTGCCGCTGCAGTTCGTGACCTACCGCTTCTTTCGCGCACCGATCCGCAAGAGCCATTCAGAAGCCCAAGAAAACCTGTCGCTGGCGTACGGGAACCTGGTCGAGAAGTTCTTGGGCATGGAGGTCGTCAAGGGCTTCAACGCCGAGGCACGCGAGAGCGAGACCTTTAATCGTGCGATTGATGCAAGCCGAAAGAGCCAGATCAAATCCCAGCGGTACCACTTTGTCCAGAAGATCACCGCCGATCTGCTCGTCGGGCTCGGGACGATCATGCTGATCGCCTATGGCGCATTCGAGGTCATCAACGGCAACATGAAGGGCGGCGACTTCATGATGTTCTTCGGGTATGTCATGATGCTCTACCCCGCGGTGCTCGAAATCATCTCCGGCGTCGGGCACTCTTCCAAAGCCATCGCATCGGTCAACCGCGTGTTCGAGATGCTCGAAGAGCCCGTCCGCGACGAGCGGCTTTTGGTGCCCGCCGAGGATTTGGCCGCGATCCATGGCGGGGAGATCAAGATTGAGGGTGTCTCGTTCGCCTACGAAGATGCGCCCGAGGTGCTCCACAATATCCACCTGCAAATCAACCCCGGCGAACGGATTGCGATCACCGGGCCGAGCGGGTCGGGCAAAAGCACCCTGGTCAAACTGCTGCCCAAGTTCATCACCCCGACGAGCGGGTCGCTGTCGATCGGAGGCGTGGACCTGGCCAATATCCCGCCTCGACTGGTCCGCCAAGAGATGGCCATCGCGTTCCAAGAGGTGTTCTTGTTCAATGCCTCGATCTACGAGAATATCCGGTACGCCCGCGAGGACGCGACACTCGACGAGGTCCGCGAAGCGTGCCGACTGACGGGCGCCGACCAGATTATTTCCAGACTCCCCGAGGGGTACGACACGAACCTGGCCGACTTTGGGGCCGAACTCTCGCGGGGCGAAAAGCAGCGGATCACGCTTGCTCGGGCACTGCTCAAAGACACCCCGATCCTGATTCTTGATGAAGCCACGGCTTCGATCGACCGCGGGTCCTCGCGGGCGGTTATGGATTCGGTCTTTCAGCGGATGCAGGGGCGGACCGTGCTGATGGTGACCCACGAGACCCATCTGCTCGATATGGTCGATCGGGTGATCTGTGTCCGCGATGGAAGGATCAGCTTTGAGGGCACCCCCGAGGCTTATGCCCGGTATGAGCCCGCTGCATTCTTGTCTTCACCGATCTCCAAAGAGGATCGGCTCGTTGAGCCGACAATGAAGGTGAACCGCCCGATTCATGGCGCGGTCCATCTGGACGAAGGCACCAAGAGCGAACTCGCCGAACCAAGCCCAGATCAAGAGACCTGACCGAGGAGCCCAAGATGCCGATGACCCGCGATGACCGAGTGCTTGCTGCCCATGCCGATCTCGGCGTACATCGGGCACGGCACCACTGGGGACCCGCGATCGGTCTCGTTGCCCTCGGTGCTGCGGCGGCCGTCTTCCCGCTGGGGTGTGTGCAATCAGAGCAGATCACGCAGAGTGTTGAGATGATCTCGCCACGGACATCTGGCGGGATTTTGGTCAATGAACCCGACGCCGAGGGTCTCGCGCGTGTCGCTTCTGCGATGCAAAAATCGAGTATGCCACAGATTTCGCCCGGTGTATTGGCGATGGTTGAAGAGCGTGAGTCTCGGCGGATAAGTGCAGCCGCTCTGGATCAAGAAGCCCAGGAAAAGATCGAGCCGGGTGTCACGCCGGTGATCCTTCCTCCAAACGCGGGCAAGCTGATTAGTCTGAAAAAGCTGAGTCGCTATGAGGTGCAAGAACTGGTCGGCTCGCTCGGGCTGCGCATTCAGACCGAGCTGGGGTACCGCCCGGCGAGCGATGCACAAGCAGCCTTACTCGGGCGGGCACCCGATGGCGTTGCGCCCGGCCCGGTGTTTGCACGCGAAGGCGCAGATGGAACGCTGGCGTTGATCCGCTTTGGTTCCACGCGGTACCTCTCGCAGTTGCCCCAGCTCTGGGTGGTGGGGGTGATGATCGGCGGGGACAAGGTCGTTGCGATCAATCCTGATATCGAGAGTGTACAAGCCAACATTGATGCGAGCCAGGGGCAGATCGAACAGATGCGGACCGGGCTGACACAGTCCGATGTTGCCCGCGAGATTATCCAGCTGAGCTACACCGATACCGCCAGCGCGCTCAACACACTCAAGGGGCTCGGGATCAACACGGTGCCCACCATCGAGGGGCTGCCTGCAACAATGAACTTTGACCAGCTCCCCATGGTGACCAAGATGCCCGCACCGAGCGATGAACAGATGGGGCTCGTGGGTGACCAGGAGACCGCTCGCGGGGCATTCGGTCAGACGAGCACGCCGGCCAAGGCGGCGGCGCTCAACGCAGAGGTCAACGCGGCCCCGAGCTCGCAACTCATGGTGATCTACCACCCCGCGCACCCCGAGCAGTTCTCCACCGTGCGAACGATTCTTGACGAGTACATCGATCGTCCGGCAAGGCTGGTCTTTATCGAGGGTTTGGTGCTCGAGATCAGCGAAGACGGGCTCGAAGAACTCGGCGTGGAATGGTCATTCAAGGACGGACCAACGGACCTGATCCTCGGCTCGCTCGACCCGACCGGGGTCACCGATACCCTTATTTTCTCGGGTCTTGATTCACGCGATGTCGTGCGAGACTGGGGCGTACAGATCCAGGCGTTGGTCCGCGACGGCAAGGCCGAGGTGCTCACTCGCCCGAGCATCCTGACCATGAATAACCGACAGGCGACCATTCGTGTTGGTGAAGACATCCCCATCGCAACGAGCTCGGAAGGGTTCAGCAACAACTCCAACAAGGTCGCGTTCAACTTCAAGTACATCGCCACCGGCATCCTCCTCAACATCCGCCCGCGGATTAGCGAATCGGGCGATGAGGTCAGCATGTTGGTGGACACCATCGTATCGGCCCCGGTGCCCGGTCGTGATCTCGAGATCAAATCGAGCGACGGCGAGCTGCTCGCCTCGGCCCCGACGGTTTCAACACGGCGTGTGCAGACCTACGCACGCATCAGGAACAAAACGCCTTTCATCATCGGCGGCTTGGTTTCGCGCGACCGGACAATCTCGCAAGACAAGGTGCCCATACTCGGCGACCTCCCCTGGATCGGTGCCGCGTTCCGATCGGAACGAGTTGAAACACTCAAGCGTGAAGTCATTATCGTGCTCACGCCGTATGTGCTCGATGAGCACAACACGATCAACCGTGCATTGCCCAAGGACGATGATCTGTTCGACAACACGGGCAACAAGCTGTTCCGCGACGCGTACCGAATCCGCGCCGAGGATGTCTTTGATCTGCGGTTCCTCGCCGAGAACAAGCGGCTCTCGCTCTATCGTGATCTCGCCAAAGAGGTGGTCGCCAACAACTTCCACCTCGCGTCGGTCAAGCCGTTCAGCGAGTTTGCGACGAACCATGTCCCCGGCGAGAACATCCTTGTCCACCGTATGATCTACGAAGTCATCAAACGCACCAAGGTCGACGCCCGCGTCAACCCCAACCGCATCATCTACTTCGAGGAAAAAGATGTCGAGGGGTACCATGTCCAGTTCCTCGGGCGCACCCTCCAACGCCTCGGTGGCGGCGATTCCGTGGATAGTTTCCTCGATGCCCATGAGGGCAAAGCACTCGCCATCACCTTCCATTACGACCGTGATTCGATGGAGCAGCAACGATTAGCGTCCGAGCCGATCCCCGAGATCCGCATCGTCGATTGCCCCGATCGTGATGCGTGGCAGCAGATTCTTTGGGATATGAACCAGCCGAGCAGCGATGGAATCCAACGGTTCACCATCCTGATCAACTCGCCGGCCGACATTGTTCGGCTCCAGCGGGCGATGATGCTCAAACTCATCGTGCTGCTCAACGGCGGCGAGGAATCCCTCTCGCTGACCAACTTCAGCATCGGAAAAATTCTTCATGTCCCCGAACGCGACGCCGACAAGGTTTCTGTTGTGGACGCCGATGTCGCGAGGTACTTCTTCCACACCGAGTTGTACTACGCCGCGGTCATCAAGCACATCGAGCAAACGCTTGACGAACTCGATGAAGCGTTCAAGGACCCGCAAATCCAGATGTACATGTCCAACCCCAATACACTCAGAGAGAACAATCTCACGGATTGAGCGCGTCGCCCTGCTCGACCGCCACCACATCCAGCGTGGTGGTGATCGGTAGATGGGAAAAACGGTGCGGGAGGGATTCGAACCCACGGACCCCTTTCAGGGTCACTCGATTTCAAGTCGAGCGCCTTCAACC
>JAESUL010000070.1 GCA_016763115.1 Phycisphaerales bacterium
GTTGGCATCGAAGTCGGCGTTGGAATAGACCTTCTGGACATCTTCGTCGTCTTCGAGCGCGTCGATCAGGTTCATGACCTTGCGGACATCGTCGCCTGCGACCGCGACGAGGTTGTCGGGGATGCGTGCGATGCCCGCTTCGAGGATCTCGATCTCGGCGGCCTCGAAGGCATCTTTGACGGGGTGGAAATCAGCAACCTCGGTGAGGATGGTCCATACGCCCTTGTCCTTGTCGTCGCCTTCGGGAGATTGGACATCATCGGCGCCCGCTTCGAGCGCGATATCCATGACCTGCTCCTCGTTGTACTTGTTGGCGTCGAGGATGATCTGCCCCTTGGTCTGGAACATGAACGCGACGGTGCCCGCGTTGCCCATTGATCCGCCACGCTTCTTGAAGACCGTGCGGATGGATGCGACGGATCGGGTGTTGTTGTCGGTGAGCGCGACGATGAGCACCGCGGTGCCGCCCGGGCCGTAGCCCTCGTAGATGATTTCTTCGAAGTCCGCACCGCCCGTGCCGCCCGCGCCTTTTTCGATGGCGCGTTTGATGGTGTCCTTGGGCATGTTGGAGTATTTGGCTTCGTCGATGGCGTAGCGGAGCGCGAGGTTGGTGTCGGTATCGCCCCCGCCCGCGCGTGCTGCCGCCATGATCGCCTTGGAACATTTGGACCAGATCTTGCCCTTCTTGTTATCCTGGGCGGCTTTGCGATGCTTGATGTTGGACCATTTACTATGACCGGCCATGGATGGGCTCCTGTGCGAAAATACTCGTCAAAATCGGTACGCGGGATTGTTGGGTGGTTGGGCTCGAAAATCAGCGATTCAGTCGATTTCGATGCTACTTCATCGGGTCGATTTCGACCCTTGGATCAACCGGGATCGGCTCGGTCCATGTGGAGATCTCGGGCAACTGCGGGGCTTGACCGGATTCAGCATCGGTGATTTTCAGCCGAATGGTCCGCAGTCGAGCGGAGAGGGCAGAGACGAATGCATTGTTGATGTTGTCTTCTACAGAAGCCTGTTGTAGTTGTTCACGGATGGCCCGCTCGGCGTTGATCCAACTGAGGATCGCATCGTCGAACATGTGCAGCCTCCAGTAGGTATCGCCGAGATGGTGGTGGATGGTGGCGTTGCCCGTGCCCCCGTTTTCAGTGTCCAACTCGATCGCGCGTTCGAGCAGCGTGGTCGCGCCTTCAGTGACAAGTTGCCCGCCGGCCTTGCGCAGATCCAAGAGTTTGCCTTGCTTGTACCTCGCCCATCCGAGCGAATCGAGCACGCTCGGGTTGTCGGGCAAGGCCTTCAATGCGCGGACGAGCATCTGCTCGGCTTCATCGAGCCGCTCGTTGGCATCGACAAGTTTGTATCCGAGATCGTTGTTGGCCCACGGTTGATTCTCGTCGAGATCAAGGGCGAGCTCAAGGAGTTGGTTGGTTGTGTCGCGATTAAAGGCGGCGGCGAGCGAAGCAATCGCGTAGGCGAGGTCCGCCTTCCGTTCGTTATCATTTGTGGCCTTCCGATCGCGGAGGGGGATGGAAAACTCGGTGTTGCTCAGCGTGATCATGCTGTCGAGGTGCCCATCGTGACCCAGCCGATCGAGCAGGGCGGAGACCGTATCGACATCGCCGAGCCCGGCACTCAAACGCAGGATCTCGACTCCCAAACGATTGTCGAGCGTACCGTTTCGAACCGCCAGGGCATGGAGTACTGCAAAGGCACCATCGATGTGCTCGTCGGCGAGTAGTTGCTGGACCGCGATGACTTCGAGGGCGTTGTGTTGTTCGTCGGTTGCATCCGCGGAGAGAAGATTTAGTGCTTCGATGGTCGCGCCGACGAGTTGTTCGTGCTCTTCTGGGTGCAACTGGGCGAGCATGGAAATCCGGATACGGAGCAGTTGCAGCGGGACTGGTTTGATCCACTCCGAGGTCTGGTCAAAGAGACGCACCCATGAATCGGAAGGGACAATCTCGCCTTGGGTGTTGGCAAGTTGGAACAATGCACGCATCAGTCGATCACGCTGCGAGGGGAGCAGCTCGATTGTGGTGGGCAGTGCATCGGTGAGCAGTTGGATGGATTCTTCGAGTTGATCGTTGAGCGCGAGCTGCTGGGCGCGTTCGAGGGTGGCATCAAAGCCGATTGAAGATGAGGTGCGTTCGAGGGCACGGGCAAAGGCGTCGTCGGATCGGTCCAGCGAGTTCGCCAGCACCTGCTCGGCTGCACGGGCGATATCAAACGAGCCGGTGGGTTGGTATCCGAGATCGAGCATTTCGAGTGCGTACAGTGCCCGTTCTTGCTGTAGGTATATCTGCGCAAGACTCAATCGAATGAGGACCGATGAGGGCATCGATTCGAGCCTTTCTTCGAGCCATTGTTCGCCGCGTGCTACGGCCTGCTCGTCGCCGGCTTTGTCCAGCGCGGTCCAGATCCCGAGAAGCAACTGCACCCCGCTTTGGCGATGAGGCGTGCGGGCGGAGAGATCAACGAGCATGGTCTCGGCTTCGCGGAGCAGCCCCTTGCGTGCCAGTTCGTTTGCGCGTGTGAGTGATACGAGCGAAGAGTAGGGCAGACGCACGGCGAGTTGACGCAGGACCCGCTTGTATTCCTCGGGGTCCTCCAATGGTGCGCCCGGCGAATGCAGAAGGATAAGTTGTTCGTAGGATTCTTCGATATCAGGGTCTGTTTCCAGCGACCGCTCGATGTATGAACGGGCATCGTGCGGTTTGTTCAGCAGCAGAGCGATCCTGCTCGCTGCGGCGAGGTCTTCGGCGGATGCGTCTGAAAAATCAGCATTCGCCGAGATGATTTCCCAAGCCTCGCCCGGACGCTGTGCGCTGACCAGCACGCGGGCGAGCATCCGTGTGCTGTAGGGGGTGTTGATTTTTTCGAGCCTTGCAAGCAGTTCTTCGGCGTGGTCCCACCGCCCATTGAGAAACGCGATCTGGGCCTCGGAACCAAGAAGAGGAATGCTTGAGTCGATCTCAATCTTTGGTGAATCACGCATCGCGTCGGGGCGACCGAGTGCGAGGGCGATGTGATTGAGCAGGAGCCGTTCGTCTGGTTCGATCGCCGATGCGCGGGACTGGAGCACATGGGATGGAGCGCCGAGCGCACGGATACACGCGCTGGCAACCTCGCGGGCGTTGTGCGGATGCGCACGGATGATCTGAACGCACGCATCAAAGCGTTCGTCATCGTTGTCGAGCCCGTCAATCGCTTGGGCGACAAGCAGGGCGGTTGTTGCGCCGCTTTGTGAGGCGGTCAGGGTTTCGATGCGGTCGGCGGGGTGTGCTCGGGCCGCGAGTTCGAGCCCGATGAGGGAATGGAGGTTTGATGGGGATCGCGGAGATTGGGTGCGCAAAGCGGCGATGGCATCGGGAAGAATCGACCGCAGGGTGTCAATTGAACCAAGTGTGCGTGCCCATCGGCGCTCTTGTTGAGCGGTTCGTGACGGGGCTGCGTTGATGTGGTTGAGGAAGACCAGTGCGCCGCTTGCTGGTTGTCCTCCACGGAGATGCGAAGCGATCTGGCGGGCGATCAGCGGGAGAGGCGGGGAGGACTTTGGATCAA
>JAESUL010000071.1 GCA_016763115.1 Phycisphaerales bacterium
AGGCGAAATGACGAACAGAAGGTGCCGTCAGACACGGCCTAGTCGATCTATTGAAAAAACGGGCACCAAGCCCGTTCTACTGAAGACTTTTTTTTCATCGGATCAGGTCGCGGACCCAAGCCCCATGCACCGACGCCACGCGCTCAACTGCCCGAGGTGGAACATGTAGTGATCGTGAAGCATAAAGATGCACAACGACGCGGGGGTCTTGGAGAAATCGACATACCAATCATCGCCACTGAAAGCCTTGTTCAGCGTGTCATCGTCGAGGGTGTTGATCACCTTGGTAGCTTCTTCGTGCGCTTTGTGGAAGTACCCAACGATCTCGTCCTTTGATGGATAGATCGTGCCGTCCGGATCGTCCTGGCAATCGACGCCGTGCATGAAGAGGTCGGCGAACTTGTCAGGGTGCGCGATCGCTGACGAATCCTGCCCGAGAATTTCAAGGATCATTTTTGGGTAGATTGATAGGTGCCCGATCACAAATGCCGCGTGGTTGGTGTTGATCGTCTTGCCATCGGCGGAGGGCATACGAGCAAACTGCTCGGCTGTGGTGCCTTCGAGCAGTGCATTGGCAAGGTCGGTTGTCCTCTGGAGTGTGCGGGTGATGGTCTCTGCGACAGAACTGGTGGCGGTGGTCATGGGTTTCCTTTCCTCCCCCCGGAGCAATGATGACCTCGGAATAACTAACCGAGTGGTCAGGTACCAATATAGCGGTCATACACCGCCCGTGCAACCCCCGGATCGTCGGTTCCTTCGATCAGAGCCCGTCCATCACCAAAAATAGTGATGCCGAGCCCTTCCTCCGCATCAAATCGCCCGCGGAGCATGGTCTCGGCGCCCTCAAACTCGCCATGGGGTGCCAGATTGGCGCGGAGTTGCACGAGATCCATTACCCCGACTGCACCCGGTGTTATTTGAATAGTCTGCCTCCCGCACAGCGAAACCGTCGAGGGATTGGTCGCGTCGAGAAACTCGAACCTTCGCCCCGCGCAGCATACGCACTCAGGATCTTTGGCATCGAGCAAACTCAGACGCTTCGTGGTGTTGTGCCAACCGTCGATCATCAGCAGATCCGTCGTCACCGCGTCATCGGCCCCGACCAGAATCTTGATCGCTTCTGCAGCCTGAAAACTTGCCACGACAGATGACACCGGCGCAAGCACGCCCGCCGTCGTGCAGGTCGGCTGCGATCCCGGCGCTGGAATCTCATCAAACACACACCGCAAACACGCGGTTGTTTCCGGGCGGAACACCGCGACCATCCCACTGGTCCCGACCGCCCCGCCATAGACATAAGGCAACGCGTACATCACCGAGAGGTCATTGAGCAAGTAGCGCGTCTCAAAGTTGTCCGTGCCATCCACTATCACATCAGGCTTGCCGAACGCCCCGTCCTCGATCAACACCTCGGCATTGATCGAGTTGAGTTCCGCAACAACGCCAAGCACCCTGATCTGCGGATTCACCGCACAAAGCCGTGATTGGGCTGCCGACGCCTTGGGAACATGATTCTCCGCGTCGGCATCAGTAAACAAACACTGACGGTGCAGGTTGGTATGTTCGACCAGGTCCCGATCAATCACCGTCACCCGCCCCACACCCGCACGGACCAGCAGATCCGCCGAGGTACACCCGAGCGCACCGCACCCGATCACCATCGCGTGCGATTCACCCAATCGCTTCTGCCCGTCCTCGCCGATGCCCGGAAGGGTCATCTGTCGCACATACCGCGATGTTGCTGGCTCGTTGCCCATGCCTGATTGTATTCCATCGGATATGCTCACCGCATGACACGCTGCAACCATGAAAACAACGACTTCGCCAAGGGCGTCGGCTGGACCCCGCCCGAGCAAATCACCTGCCACCTCGAGACCGAGCGACTAATCGTTCGTTCGTACACACCCGATGACACCCAGGCGATGTTCGACGCGGTCAACGAATCGCGTGACGGGCACCTGCTGCCTTGGATGTGCCATTGGGCTGACAAAGGGCATCGAACCATCGAGGATTCCACCAAGTACATCTGTGAGCAGCACCTCGCACTCCAGAACTCTGCCACCTTCAGCGATGTGGGCACCGGTATCTTCGAGAAATCCACCGGGCGTTTCATCGGCGGCTCAGGCATCCACGATGTTCGCCGTGCAACCGCGTCGTGCGAAACCGGGTACTGGATTCGCCGCGACGCCCTCGGCAACGGCTACGCCCTCGAAGCCTCCGAACGCACGGTCTCATGGGCACTTCAAAGCCAGGATGCTGGCGGGCTCGGGCTCAACCGCGTCCGCCTGTATTGCTCTGGCAGCAACCCCCACTCGGAACGAGTGATCGATCAACTCGGAATCACCAGGGAAGTCGAACAACGCGAAGACTACTTCATCCCCACCATCGGGCTCACCACCCGCCTCGGGTGGGGTGTGCTGGCACGCGAATGGGATTGCACGAATCACTGCGCCCTCAAGCCCTGAGCGTAATCACACTAATCTCCGGCGGCACCCCGATCCGCACCGGGAGCATCGACATCCCGATCCCCCGCGAAATCAGCACCCGAAACGCCGGGCCATCGACCAGCCCGCCGGCGTATTTCTGCCCAAACCGACTCGGCACGATCGGCGTGCCCAGAAAAGGAATACGAACCTGCCCGCCATGGGTGTGCCCAGAGAGCATCAGATCTACACGAGGCGAATCGGCATTCGTGAGCTCACCGATCTCCGCGGTATCCGGATTGTGCGCCAGCACCAGCCGAGGCATCATCGGATCAATCCCATCAAACGCCTGCCCGACAAGCACCTCGTGATCGGTCAGATCCCCAAGCCCCACAATCGCCAACGCCCCCGCAACGGGCTCACTCACCAACTCGCGATTCGGCGACAAGAACACCCGCGCGTTGTCGATCATGCGGACACCAACATCAGACAACGCACCCGACAACCGATCCCCATCGCCCCACCAGTCATGGTTTCCGAGTGTTCCAACCATGCCGAGCGGCACAGCCTCCACCATCGTCGAGCACAACACTGCAGCCTCATCAATCCCATCAACCCCGTCATGCACATGATCACCCGTATGCACAATCAGATCGGGCTCGAGATCAATCGCCATCTGGTACGCCTCGACGATGTGCTTGGTCAGAATGCGTGGGCCCAAATGCGTATCAGAAACATGCGCAATGCGAAATCCATCGAGCCGAGGATCTAAACCTTCGATCTTAACCGTGTAGTTGCGGACCTTGAGTTGCCAGGGCTCGATAAGCGTCGCGTACCCCGCGGCCCCCGCAGCGACCGCGCCGAGCCCGCCGAGTGTCGAGCGGGCAACGAACGCCCTTCGCCCCGCGTTGATCTTGAACGGCGCGAACTCCGATTCACGCTTGCGTTTCGATTGGCGTCCCCAGATCACCCACGCTCCGCCGACCCACCCAAACCAACCGATCGCATTGACGAGCGTGATCCAGATCGGCTCGGTGCGGATGCCCGGGCCGTGGACAATGTAGAGGGCGATCCATGCGGGCAGATTGAGAATCCAGCCAAGATTGGACACGAGTTGCACGAACCCGTCGGTGCCGTAGGTCCACGCCTGGATCGTGCACACGGATGTCCCCGCGACGAGCGCGCAGTACACCAGAATCCAACCAATGTTTTTTCGACGCATCTCAGGCATACTGACCAATCGGCCTGATTGGTTCTCTGAAACTGAAAAACCCCGGAAGATTCCGGGGTTCGCGAGTTTGATATGCGATTTGGCTTAGCGTGCGTAGTGGGCGAATGCCTTGTTGGCTTCGGCCATTCTGTGGGTCTGGTCGCGGGTGTTCATTGCCTTACCCTCGCCGCGAGCTGCTGCCCACAACTCGTCACAGAGCTTGAGGTGTGTTGAACGCCCCTTCTCTGAGCGGACCGCGGAGATGATCCAGCGGAACGCGAGCGACTGCTGGCGCCCGGTTTTCACCTGCATCGGGACCTGGTAGTTGGCACCACCGATCCGCTTTGAGCGGACCTCGAGGAAGGGCTTGACATTGCCGATGGCGAGATGGAACACGCCCATTTCGTCCTGTGCATCAACCGCGTCGGGGTGCTTCTCCATGCGTGCTTTGATTTCGTCGAGCGCGTTGTAGATGATCCGCTCGGCAGCGGTCTTTTTGCCATCGAGCATGATGCAGTTGATGAACTTCGCAAGGACCTTGTCGTTGAACTTGGGGTCTGGGCGGAGTTGTTCTTCTGAGTGGGTGATTCTGCCGGACATGGATGTCTCCTTAGGCTCATCTGCCTGTGATTCAGGCTCTCTGTTCACCCCGCGACGCTCGCGGGATTACTTGCCGAAAAAAGAAAGGCCCCCGCACATTGCGTGAGCCTTTCTGGTAAAACTATTTAGCCGCCCTTTTTGGCGCCGTACTTCGAGCGACCCTGCTTGCGATCGTTGACACCGAGACAATCGAGTGCCCCGCGAACAACATGGTACCGCACACCGGGGAGGTCGCGGACTCGTCCGCCACGCACGAGCACAATGGAATGCTCTTGAAGATTGTGGCCCTCGCCACCGATGTAGGCGGTGACTTCTTTGCCGTTGGACAGCCTCACACGGGCAAC
>JAESUL010000008.1 GCA_016763115.1 Phycisphaerales bacterium
TGCTCGGCAATCGCGCCCGCAGCGGGGATCGGGACGCCGAACTTGCTCTCCTCACCCGAGACATTGACCTGGATAAGCACCTCGATCTCGCGGTCGATCTTGTTGGCGATCGTCTGGAGTTCCTCAGCCAATCGCAATGAAACAACAGAATGCACAAGCCGAACAAGGTCGGCGATCTTGCGCGCCTTGTTCCGCTGCAGATGCCCGATCATGTGCCACCGCACTGGTTCGGATGTATCGAGCGATTGGTGATCACCCGCAACACGGGGGGTTCGGCGGACCCGCTCGTACCACTCCTCAATAACCGAAGCACGCTGAGCAAGCTGCTGAACCTTGTTCTCTCCAAAGTCGCGGTGCCCCATCTCGATCATCTCGCGGATGTCTTCGGGCTCGGCAAACTTGGTCACCGCGATCAGGTAGACCGAGTCGGGTGCCCGCCCAGACTTGACCGATGCTTCTTCAACGCGTTGACGGACCTGTGTGTACCGCTCTTGGAGTGTGCTCATGTGTCGTTGTCCCTTCCCTTGCATGGTGCAAGGATACTCTAAAGTCTGCCCCGCGTCATCCGTATCATGCCCGTCATTCTTGTCATCGGATCATGGGGTCCAAGTTTCGCCGCGCCGAGTTCTTGATGTTTTTTCTGCGGTACCCTTGGTCTCCGGCTTGCCCTTCCAACGCCCATAGCCGAGCTCGCGGTCCCGCTTGGAGGGGTCTTGGGCATCGGCGTTCAGATCGAACCGGTCGTCGATGGTTTCATCAACGCCCGAGGGCTGGGTCACATCGACCCGGCGTTGGAGCATCTCGCCACATCCGGTGCTCACCAGAAGCACGGCACCAACGAGCGGGAACAAGACTCTATTTCGAGAGGTGTATTTAGAAGGCATGCCCAAGTATACGCATAAAACCTTAGAGCGGATCGCGCGGAATATCAGGTCCTGCGCTGTGCGGCGGGGGAACATCGCCCGGATCGTCTTGAAGCCGATTGTTGAGATCGACCAGACGCCCCTCGATCGATGCCAATCGGCGGACCAGATTGAGGACCGTTGTATTGAGCAGTCGGATCTCGCCGTTGAGCTCGGCGGTCGTGTGCTCGGAGAACGCGATGGTTTCTTCGAGCTTCTGAATCCGATCGGAGTTGTTCTTTGGATCGCTTTGGGGCATCTTGCAGTATAGAACCCGCAACGCCCCCGCGATTACCCGGCCCGCGAGAGCCCCTGGGAATCCGTCGCGAAATCGGTGACCCGCGTCTGATTCCGACCCGCGTTCTTGGCGGCGTAGAGATTCTTGTCCGCCTGCCCAAGCCATTGGTCCCGATCAAGCGTCGCTTCGACGGAGGTTCCTGCGATCCCGATCGAGATGGTCACCGTGCGACCGGGATGATTTGGCCAAACTGTTTTCTCGCATTGAATACGGATGCGCTCACAGATCGCGAGTGCATCTTCGGGCGAGGTCTCAGGGAGGATGATCGAGAACTCTTCGCCCCCGTATCGACACGCCACATCTGATTTGCGGACCTCCGTGATCATCATGCGGGCAAGGCCTGAGATCACCGCGTCGCCGGCGGGATGCCCGTATCCATCATTGATGGACTTGAAGTTATCAATATCGATCATCACCAACGACATCGGATGACCATGACGAACGCATCGCTCGTATTCTTCTTGCCAACGCTGGTCAAACATCGCCCGGTTATAGAGACCGGTCAGCCCGTCGATCATGGCTTTTTGTGCGAGCATCTGCATGACAGAATGGAGTTGGAGCGAAACCCGGAGCCTTGCTCGCAGCTCGGTGAGCTCGAAGGGTTTGCAGATAAAATCGACCGCCCCGAGATCGAATGCCGTGACTTTATCTTGGGTCGCGCTGTTCCCAGAGAGAACGATCACCGGGATGTCCTTGGTGATCGGATTATCCTTGAGATTCCGTAGGGTCTCAAACCCGTCCATAATTGGCATATCGAGATCAAGCATGATCAACGCAGGCGAGTTGGCAATGGCAAACTCAAGCCCGGCTTTGCCGTCGTATTCACTATGAAGAGTGATCGACTCTGAGCGCAACCGCGTCACAAGCAAGCGGTGGACGAACTTTGAGTCATCGACCAGCAACACGAGCGGCGTTGCATCCAGGTTGGCATTGTGAGCGGTATGCATCCCGAGATCAAGACCCCTTCGCGTATGAATCGCAGAGACCGATGAGGGCATCGAGTTCTGCTTTGATCTGGACGAGCGAGTTGATGCCGGTGTCTTTGAGGCAATCCTCGAGTTGGGCCGCTGCTTGTCCAATAGTTGGGAATCCGTAGCTCGGAGCCGCGCCCTTGAGCTGGTGCGCGAGCCGCTTGATCGAATCAAGGTCCTCGTTCTCGGCTGCGGTGCGCAGCGTATCGACTCGCGCAGGGAGTTCATCCACAAAGAACCCGATGAGTTCGGCGTCCTCAGGGTTGTTCGGATCGAGTGAAAATGGTGCTGGATCTTGCGCGTGCATTGAGTGTCTCCCCACCGGATATCGGCACGACACACCGGCGGGTTTATACCCATTTATGAACCAAAGAGGGAGATCATGGACAACCACGCATTATCGGACCGGGTTGCCTTGTGATCGGGCCCAGCACACCCCCAAAAGCGCAATGACCATCCTTTGCAAACGCGAAAAAATCTGACAACTGGTCCATCTCGGCTCTGAATTAAGCCCAATCACGCTGCTCATTCGCCTCTTGATTTGCCCTGAACCTCATACCACGCATTGATCCCGCCGGCAAGGTTCACTACCTGGTATCCATGACGCTGAAGGACCGATGAAGAACCCGCCGAGCGTCCGCCGCTCAGACAGTTGACCAGAACCCGACGATTGTGCGGGATCTCATCGAGACGAGAAACCAGGCGCGTGTGCGCAATGTTGATTGCTCCGGGGATATGCCCTTCACGAAACTCCGTCGCTCTACGCACATCGAGCACGAGCAACTCGGGGGCAACGAGCACCGCCGCCGCCTGCTCCGCATCTATTTCTGCCAGCGCAACAAGCGAATGCGATGCATCCTCGTACCGCTCAAGATCAGAAGCATCAAACCACCCCATGATATTGTCGAGCCCGACACGGATCAGATCTCGGATCGTCTCGTCAACCATATTCGGCTTGATAAGAAGGTAGATCGGTTCACGCTCGCCGAGGTACGAACCCGCATCGGTGTTGAAGGATTTGGACAACGGCAGGCAGATTGACTTGGGGACATGGGCATCACGGAATGCTTCCCATGGACGCGTATCGACAATCGCAACCTGCTTGGGATCAAGGGCCCTAAGTTGTTCTAGGGTAATCTGTGGCGGATTGGGCACGCCGCCGAGCACCTCCGGCCCCACCTTGTTGACCCGTTTCATGGTTGCGAAGTACATGGGAGGCTCGGGCTGCCCCGAGAGGATGAAGTTGACAAAGTTCTCCTCGCTGCTTGCCGCTTTGATCGCCGGGTTGAATCGTTTTTCGTACCCAATCGTGCTCATGGGCACCGCCCCGAGTGCTTTGCCGCACGCGCTGCCCGCCCCGTGGGCGGGCCAGACCTGGACGAAATCGGGGATGCTATCGAGCTTGGCGATCGTACGGAAAAGTCGGCGGGCGGAGGGTTCCATCGCCCCGCTCTGTCCGGCTGCCGTTTCCAGCAGGTCCGGGCGCCCAAGATCCCCGACGAACACGAAATCGCCCGAAGCCATCCCGATCGGTTCATCCGCGCCCGCGCCCAGGTCGGTGATCAGAAAAACAATGTGCTCGGGGGTGTGCCCCGGCGTGTGGATTGTTTGGAACCGGATGTTGCCGATCTCAAAGACATCGCCGTCCTTGAGCAACCGATGATCGTACGAGCCCCCGGCGAGTCTGGAATCGAGCCACTGGTATTTCCAGTCCGCATCACCCTCGTCAGAGACATACACCTTGGCCCCGATCCGCTCAGCAAGTTCGCGCGAACCCGAGACAAAGTCGGCGTGGATATGGGTCTCGGCGGTGGCAACGATACGGAGCCCGTTCTCGGCTGCGAGTTCAATGTACCGATCAACATCTCGCTCGGGATCGATAACGACCGCTTCGCCGGTCTTCTGGCACCCAATCAGGTACGCCGCCTGGGCGAGTTTCTCGTCGTACATCATTCGCATAAACATGGATGGCTCCGCGGTGAGGGGCTCTGAAGGATTGTCACACCCTTATTCTAGTGCCTACGCCCCTGCTTCGTAAATACCATTTTTTTGATGGCATCGAGTTCATATACAAAGTCAACCGCCTTTAGATCGTCATCAATGCCCAAGCCGTAGACATGCGTCGTTGGCAACTGCTCAGCCGTAGTCCCATTGGCTAACTGGATGCGTTCGATGACCTCCCACAGCGAGGTGCAGCCGTAGACATACTGGCGATTGGTGCGGATTCGTCCCAGCGTTGGACGGGCCGAAGGGTGGTAGATGTTTGCGATTGTGGATAGCATCGAGAGTTGATTCTATGTGAAAGATCATGAGTACGCAAGCGGGCTATGCCAAGCATTCGCCTTCACCAAAGACCTGCTTAAACTGCGCATCAGCAGAGCGCCCGGTTATCACCGAGTAGTTCTCGCCTCTTCTCCATGCTCATTACTTTCGATGACAAGGGCCATAGGATTGATTGCAATGCTGATTGGACCGTCTGCTTCTGAGTACACTAGACGAGACAGATAGAAAATGCTTTTTCCGCCAAGAGGAGGAGGATAACTTAGTTCTATGACCCGAAAAACATCCACAGAGGATCCCGCAGGAACCTTAAACATATATCCGTCATTCATCCGATTTTTATCAGAGTAGCCGTATGTTACTCGCATCTTGAGTTTTACATCCCCAAAACACCTCTTATTGCCATTAATTCGCCACACATATCCTTCACCCTGTGTATGAAATTCCTGCTCGGCTATCTCGTTCGCGTAATCCTGTGACACATCTTGCACAGAGCAACACCCCACAGAAATACACGAAACAAGGAGAAGGACAAACAATCCTGTTATTTTATTCACAACATCCACCATTACTCTCCCTTTGTTCTGGAACACCCTCAACTGCATCGCTAATGGCATCGTTCACATCTCTCCTGTATGGCATTCTGGTGTGTGCATCAGAACGCTCTTTACGAATCCGATTATTTTCAGCACCTTTAACCTTATTCCCTCTGATAATTACATCATCTCGCTGATAATAGTTCACCCACCGACCAACATTCCCGGGCACATACAATAATCTCGGATTCGCCAAGCCCGGGAAAAATAACGACCAGGGAGCCTCGTTCCACTTAGGGACCGGATCAACCGTAACCACAAGGTCCACTTGTACACATTCCTTACCGAGCTGTTTTGCCGCCTCAACTGCCGCTCTTCCGCCATTACTGTATCCCAATATAATGATTGTATTGCCCTCGCCATCCTCATTTGATTCGGCAGCTTTTTCCTTTGCATACTCAACCGCTTCATTGACTTGGTCTTGTTCAAAGACCTCCACAGTACCAAAATCTTTCATGTACTCACGCCAAGCATCTTCAGCGAGGTGCGAATTAAGGCCTTCCATGATGATGATTATTCGTTCTTCGCCTAATGGATCTCGCCAAACATATGGAGACAAGCCTACATAGCCGTATGGGTTCATTCCATCAATGTATCCGTGCGGGTCTCGCTGATTAA
>JAESUL010000072.1 GCA_016763115.1 Phycisphaerales bacterium
CCCGCCGATGTTCCAGGGGCATCATCAGGGCGGCAACCCGGCGACCCCCGGATTTATCCTCATGCAACTGGCGGTGCTCAGCGTGTTCTTTACGCCGATACTGGTGTCCAAGTTCTGCTCATTGAGCCGTGACGGGAAAACTTGGCTTGGTGCAGCGGGTGTTGTTGGATTGATCTTTGGTATTGTTCCCGCGTCATCGTTTCATATTGATGAAGGGAGATACGGCGGATGGTGGGCATTGATCGCCAAGTTCCCCGCCGTTGCCGATCGCTCGCCGCTCTTTGTTGTCGGGGCGGTTGTCGGGGCGGTTGCCCTGGTGCTCTGGGGGTTGTTGCTCACCCGGCGCGACCGGTGGATTTTTGCAGGTTCATTTTTGGCATTTACCGTTGCCCAGAGTATGAACCAGGTGAGTTGGCAACGATACCACGAGCCCATGCTCCTTGTCTTGATCACCCTTATCTTGATCCGTGGGGTTGGGCTTGAGCAAGCACGCAGGAAAATTTTGCTTGGATCGGTGCTCCTGGCGGGGATGCTCGCAGCGATCACCGTCCAGAAACTCTCCGAGGAATCCGAGCGTGGGATCACCGACCCACGGGTGGAATCTTTAGAAAACCGGCTTGATTCAGCGATCTTGCCTCGGTAAATGTCGTACCACCTTGGGCGTGATTGTGCTCAATCCCATGCCGGGTTGTGCCGATGACCCCATTATCTGGGCTGTTCTATAATACGGCCCGGTTCTCGGGTATCTGGAAACCATCTCAAGCAGGATCAACAACAAATGAGCGACACGAAACGAGCACTGATTACAGGCATCACCGGGCAAGACGGCTCTTACCTCGCCGAGTTCCTGCTCTCCAAGGGCTACGAGGTCCACGGCATGATCCGCCGGGCGTCGAGCTTCAACACCGAACGGCTCGACGAAATCTACCAAGACCCGCACCTCGACGGCGCCAAGCTCAAGCTCCACTACGGCGATCTCTGCGACGCCAACAACATCAACAAGATCATCGACACGGTCAAGCCCCACGAGGTGTACAACCTCGGGGCGCAGTCCCATGTTCGTGTGTCATTCGACATGCCGATCTACACCGCTGACACGGTCGGCATGGGCGCGTTGCGCTTGCTCGAATCCATCCGCGATTTCCAGGACAAATCAGGTCAGCAGGTCCGCTACTACCAGGCGAGTTCATCAGAGATGTACGGCAAGGTGATCGAGACGCCTCAGAAAGAAACCACTCCGTTCTGGCCACGCTCGCCCTACTCGTGCGCCAAGGTGATGGCGCACTGGTCCACCGTCAACTTCCGCGAGTCCTACGGCATGCACGCCTCGTGCGGCATCCTGTTCAACCACGAATCACCACGCCGAGGCGAAACATTCGTCACCCGCAAGATCACCCGCGCAGTCGGGCGCATCAAACTCGGTATGCAGGACAAGGTGTACCTGGGCAATCTCGATTCCAAACGCGACTGGGGATTCGCGGGCGATTATGTCAAGATGATGTGGATGATGCTCCAGCAAGATCAAGCCGATGACTATGTTGTTGCGACCGGCAGGACGATTTCGGTCCGCGAGTTCGCAGAAATGGCGTTCAACGCCGTCGGGCTCAACTTTGACGACCATGTCGAGTTTGACCCGCGATACCTCCGCCCCGCGGAGGTCGATTTGCTGCTCGGCGATGCATCTAAAGCCAAGGATAAGCTTGGGTGGGAGCCTGAAACAACCGTCGAAGAACTCGCCGCGATGATGGTCGAGCACGATATGGAGCTGGCATTGCGAGAGAAGACCCTCAAGGACGCGGGGCACAAACTCCCCGAGTTCACCGGGCACGATCAGTAAACCATTTAGTTGTTGACAGGCTCGATATCGAGCACCTGCATCTTGTGAGGCCCGACCGGCGAGTTGATCAGGCGATAATTTGTCGCGCTCCACCGATGCCCGGTCAATGCCAGATCAATATGCCACTCGCTGAGCTTGAATGGTTGGCGGAGAAACTTGTTGCCGATGCGCGGACTCCACGAACCAGCGCGTCCGTGACCGGCTTGTGCAAATGCGTCCTTCGTCGCGGGGGCGAGCGTATCAAGCGAAGCCGATCCGCGGATGGTGTTGAAGTCCCCGATGACGAGATCGGGTTCGGGGAACGGGTCGTCCGAGTTGATCGCGGTCCAGTTGCCGTTGCCGTCCGAGACGCGGTACACGCCGTTCCATTTGTTGACCGCGTTGACCGCTGCTTGCATACTGGTCATCCGCCACAGCATCGGCTCGCTCGGCAGGTCAACAATCCACACCACCATTGACGACGGGCCATCGGGGTAGCGTTTGCTGAGATCGAGCTCAACAAACATGATCCACCCGCGTTGCCCGGCGGGGCGTGATGTTTCCTCGGAGTCAACAATATTATCGAGCCAGGTCGTCCCGGTATGGATGATGGGGAAGCGAGAGAGCACGAGTGCATCACCCTGGATGGTCGCGTGGTTGGGCTTGAAGTTCGCCCGCACGCCGGGATACAGCCGCTCGTCTTCTTCGCTCGGGGCCATCTGGTCCAGGGCGCGGATGAGCGATGTGCGGTGTTGGTTGCGCCGGGCGTTGACGATCAGAACAAGGTCCGCGTCAACAGGCACAATGAAATCCACGGCCTTGTCCTTGGTGTTGTACGCCGACTGGTTCCAATGAAGCACACGGATCGTCGCTGGCCCCGCGACGGGTGTGACGACATTGAACACCCGGTGCATCCGCCAGATCCCCAGCACCACAAACACACTGCACCCGATGCACGCGAGCGTGAGGATCGGGCGAAGAATCATCCCGCCGGTGCGCAGCGAGAACTTGCCAAGCACCGCCGACACCGCCAGCAATATCCACGCCGATCCAACCGCCCATATCGGCGGCACCCACCAGAGAAACTGCGACCATTGGTACTGGTCCGTCAACACCCGCCCAACAATCCAAAGCACAAGCAGGCACAACCCCCCGAGTGCAGCAAACTTGGCCCCCGCCGGCAATAACCGCCGGCGCATCCACTTGATCGGCCCCTTGGGTGGTTCTTTGGTCATGCTTGCCCTCCGCCTCATCGCCAATCGTCGGCACTACTATCCCCTTTTCCACACGCAGCGTAGGAGCCCCGCAATGGCAGAACTCAACTGGTCCGACCAACGCATCATCATCACCGGAGGCTCAGGCTTCCTCGGACGACACATCGTGCAAGGGCTCCACAACCGAGGCGTAGAAGACAACCAAATCTTCATCCCCCGCTCGGCCAACTACGACCTCACCGAAAAAGACGCCTGTGTCGCCCTCTACAACGATTGCTTCGGCGCCGAC
>JAESUL010000073.1 GCA_016763115.1 Phycisphaerales bacterium
TCGCTGACCGATCTGTACCAAGCAATGGGCACCACGCTGCAACGCAATCGGATTGATCTGGTCGTCCCCGATGCCAACCAGTTGGCTGCGGGCGAATCGCCCTTGGATTCTGGGTCCGAAGAGAACGAGAACAATGAGTAGGATTGTTTCAGGGCCAGAGGCGATCGCCGAGGGCGTCGAGCGGCTTGGCGCGGGCAAACCCGTGGCGTTCCCGACCGAAACGGTCTACGGGCTCGGCGCCGATGCGTTCAACTCCCACGCGGTCGGCGCGGTGTTCACGCTCAAAGGACGCCCATCAACCAACCCGCTGATTGTCCATGTCTCGGGCACAAAGATGGCCCGGCGTGTGGTCGAGACCTGGAGCGAGCAGGCCGACGCGATCGCGCGGGCGCACTGGCCCGGGCCGATCACGATTGTGCTCAACAAACACCAATCCATCCCAGGCATTGTCTGCGCGGGCGGAAAAACCGTCGCGGTTCGGTGCCCGTCGCACCCGATCGCTCTGGCATTGATCGATGCGTTCGACAAGCCGATCGTCGGCCCGAGCGCAAATCCATCGGGGCGGATCTCCCCCACCTGCCCGGTGCATGTCGCGGGTGGATTCCCCGACACCGACCTCATCATCATTGATGGCGGCGCGTGCCACGCGGGGATCGAATCCACGGTCGTTGATCTCACCAACAGCACGCCTCGTATTCTTCGGCGTGGCCTACTTGGACGCGAGGCACTCGCCAATACCCTCGGCGGGGTTGAAGTAGAAATAGCGGATCACACGCCCACAAACGAACCAGCACGATCGCCGGGTGTCATCGGGGCGCACTACCAGCCCCGAACACCGTGCCAACTGGTGAACTCTGAACAAACAGCGGGGTGTATTGATACCCAAATCGCCCTGATCGCGTGGTCGATCCCAGAGCACCGTGGCGGGGGGCATCTCTTCGGGCTCGACGAGCACGCCGGGGCGTATGCTGCGGGGTTGTACCACGCGATGCACCGCGCCGATGCGTGCTCGGCGAGCATGATCTGGATCGAAACACCCCCGATCGATGCTGCGAATACTCCGGCTGATCGCGCAATTTTCGAGGCGGTGCTTGAACGGCTCGCACGCGCGACGCAAAGCGGATAAAGTGTGGGTATGAATGAAATGCTTGCTACTTTGACCCTCGCCCAGAGCGACGCCGGCGCGACAAGCGTGTGGGCGTTGTTCCGCGAGAGCTTTGATTTTTTTAGTGTGGTGCTCGTCTTTGGATCGTTGATCGCGGTGATGCTGATCGCGCGGGTGGTGATGGATTGCCGCGGCTCGATGATCGCGCCCAAAGCCTTGACCAAACGATTGCTCCAGAACCTGGCAACCGGGAACATCCCCGAAATCGAGCGGGCGTTGATTGATGATGATTCGATTGTCGGGCACGCGGTGCAAGCGGCGTGGCGTGTGCGGACGAGGGGGCACGCGGCGATGCGCGACGCGGCAGAAATCGCGGCGTCCAATGCCTGCGCCCGATGGACGCGACCGCTGGACATGCTGCGGATCATCGGCGAACTCGGCCCATTAATCGGGCTTGCCGGAACGGTCTGGGGCATGATTCTCGCGTTTGTGCGCCTCGGGCAGGCCGGGGGCAGCGCGGGGCCGACGGATCTTTCGCTCGGGATTTCCAAGGCGTTGTTCCACACCCTGCTCGGGCTGGTGCTCGCAGTGCCCTGCTTGCTTGTCTATGGGTTTTACCGCTCGATTGTCGAAAAATACTGCAACGAGGCGATGGGCGACGCGGGGCAACTCGTTGACATGATCCCAACCGACGACGAGAACTGATATGCGTTCACGCTCGATCATCTCGACCGGAGGGCACGGCGGCGTGTGAATGTCACGCCGATGATCGATGTGGTCATGGTGCTGATTATTTTTTACCTGATGGTCGGGCAGCTGGCCATCGATCGGCGGACCGAGATCACCCCCCCCGCCACCGCGACGGGGATCATCGAAACCCAAGAACGCGACCCGATCACCATCGGCATCCACAAGGACGGCGCAATCACGCTCAACGGCGAGCCGATTGACGCCGACCGGCTCTACGGCGAGCTCAACGGACAGATCGCACGCAATCCCAATCTCGCAATCAGCGTCCGCGCCGATCGTGATTCACCCTACAGAGTCGTCCGCCCCGTTCTCCACGACATCCGCGATGCGGGCGTGACCCAGATCGAGCTCGTCACGGAGCAGGGCTCATGAGCAACGATCGCACCACCCTTGAATCCGCCCACCGTCCGTTGCGCCGGCGCAATATCATGGACCCATCGAGCGAGGGCTTTGGCCCGACGATGACCCCGATGGTCGATGTGGTGCTTGTCATCCTGATCTTTTTTATGGCTTCGACCACGATCGCGGGCAGCGAGTGGTTCTTACGCGCATCGTTGCCTGAACAGCAAGAATCGCTCGATCGCGGGTCTGATTCACGGTACACGCTGCCCTCGCCGACGCTGCGGATTGAAGTCTTTGTGCGCAACGGCGCAGTGCTTGTCAACGGGCTGGGCGATCAAGAACTGCTCATCAACCAGAGCATCGAGACCATCGAGAATCTTGACGATGGTGCCCGGTCACAGATCGTACTACTCATTGTGGGCGGCGATGATGTTCCCTACCATGAGATTATGCGTCTGCATGATGCGGCGGCGGGCAACTCGATCCGTGTTGCGCTCGAATAGCTTGAAGCGAGAACTACTTGCCCGAGGTCACAAAGATTTGCAGCCGATGCCCCTGCACCTTGAGCCCGCGTTCCTTGCACAACCGATCACGCAGGGCGACCAGTTCGGGGAGCTCGAGGCGTTCGATCTTGCCCGTGTCAGCATGGATCAGCAGGGTATTGCCAAGCTGCCCGACGGCGAGCTGGTAGTGGAGTTGCTCGCGCTCGAAGAGGACATGCTGGATGATGCCGCAGGATTCGAGCAACTTGAGCGTCCGGTACACGGTGGCTTTGGAGATCGAGTATCCGCGGGTCTTGAGTGTATCGAGCAACTGATCGGCCTCGAAGAGCCCGTCGAACTCGATGATGGTATCGAGAATTCGCGCCCGCTCGGGCGTGTACTTGAGCCCTTCGCCCTTGAGCGCACGCCGAAACACGGCGCACATCGGTTCGATGAGGTCGGCATCGGGCGGGAGATTCGATGAGAGTGGTTCGAGTGCCATGAACCTGATTCTAGACCCAAACCCGCACGATTCGTAGACAATACAATATCCCAATGCCAGAACCCACCATTCCATCCATCGAGCACCCCCATAACCACCGAGATCTGGTCGCGGTGCTTGGCATTCTTGGCGTGGTTGTGGTCTCGGTGGTCGGGTTTGCATCCATCGGAGCCGGCGGCCCGGTCGATGGGCGGGTCGCGGTGGCGCTCGCCGAGGTCGTGTTCTCGGGGTGGATGCCTGCCGTGTATCTCCTCGGGGCGCTGGGTTTCGGCGGGCTGTTTGGTCGCCTGGGCCCGGCGGTGAAATCAAACCATCCGCTCCAGGCTGCCCTCGGCGTCGCGGTCACGCTGTCGATCACGCACCTGCTTGGGATTGCTGGGCTGCTCAACTTCACGACCGCGTGGACCGCCACCGCGATCGGGATCTTGCTGTGGGTGTATACCCTCGCCAAGAATCCGATCTCAATACGCTTTGCGAGTGATCGTGTTTCATGGATCTTGCTCGGTGTCCTCGCCATCGGCGTGGGGCTCATGATCGTGGCTGCGAGCAGCCCGCCCGGCGCACTGTGGGATTCAGAGTTCGGCGCGTACGACTCGCTGAGCTACCACCTCCAACTGCCCAAAGAGTGGATCGCCAGTGCTCAAATCTGGCCCGTCGAGCACAATGTCTATTCGTACCATCCTGGGTACATCGAATCGGGGTACACCCATATGGCCCTGCTGGGCAACCGCCCGATGACGCTGCAAGGTGCCCAGTATTTCAGTCTGCTGCTTGTGCTGATCGGTGCGTGGAACTGTTCGCGCGCCGCGTCGCAATGGTGTGGATCTGGATCATGGGCCGCAGCAGGACCACTCGCGGCGTGTATGGTGGTCCTCACGCCCTGGATCATGCTCGTCGGCACCATGTCGTACAACGAATCAGGAGTCATCGCATTGGGGGCGGGCGCGTTGGTCGTTGCGAGTTGCCAAGATATCAAGCCATCCATCCGCGGATTGCTCTGCGGCGTCCTCGTCGCGGCGGCGTGCAGCTGCTAGCTCACCGCGGTCTATTTTCTTATGCCATCCATCGCGGTGATCTTGCTCGCGAGCACCCCACGGAAATCCTGGCTCGCTTTGGTCATACCGGGAACCATCGCCGGGCTTGTGGTGATCGCGCCTTGGTTGCTCCGCAATGTCATCGCGTCGGGGAATCCGGTGTTCCCCCATGCGGGCTCACTCTTCGGATCTGGGCACTGGAGCGGCGAACAACTCACGCGCTTCGCCGATGCCCACCACTTTGACGGCAGCATTACCGATCGGATCTCGATGCTCCTCTTCCCGGATTCCGATGCCCCAACCGGGATTCATGTCGCCCGGTTCCGCGGGCTGACCAACCTGCAATGGGGGCTGCTTCCCGGTGCGACGGTGCTCTCGCTTGTGTGGCTGTTGGTACGCAAGGACACACGAAAGCTCGGCGCAACCATGCTCGTCGCCATCGGCATCCCGGTTCTCGCATGGTTGTTCGCTACGCACCTGCAATCTCGATTCTTTGTACCCCTCGCACCGCTCGCGGCGTGCACCGTTGCGCTCGCGTGCATGAAACTCCCCAAGCCCAAGCCAATCGCGGTCGGCTTGGGCATCGCGGCCATGATCTGGACCACGATGGTCTTCGCAAATCAACGCGACACCAACCCTAACGATCTGCTCACCATCGGGACCACTCTTTATACCGACCCCATCATCTTCGACGGACAATCCCAAACCCTCACCTGGACCGCTGCCATCAACGCACAAATCCAAAATACCGACACGATCTACCTGCTCGGCGACGCCACGCCGGCGTACCTCCGACCACAAGTGATCTACAGCACAACCTACGACACGCCTGCGATTGCCGGGTTCATCGAACGGTTCCCCGACCAACCAGAGCGATGGATCGAGGGGCTCGTTGGGCTTGGCGTTGATTGGATCGTAATCAACCCGAGCGAGTTGGCAAGATTAAGCGGTTCTGGGTGGATTGATCCAAGGATTTCTCCGCTGTCAATCGGGCAACTGACCGATAGTCTCAGTGGGTCGCCAATGATCCAACTCGACCGCATCCGCAGAGCATACCGAATCATCGATTTCGTCCCAGCAATCACCAAATCGACCACCACACCACCAGCACCATGATCGACACCGAACCACCAAAGCCCGCCCCCACTGGTCACCGATGGAAACGGGTGGTTGTGCCGATGGTTGGGTTTATGCTCAGCCTCGGCGCGATGGCGTGGGTGGTCTCGGCGGCGCTGAGCCAAGACAACCGCGACCAACTCGATCATCTCCGCGACGCCTCGCCCACACAACTCATCGCCATGATGGCGTTGGCGGCGCTCTCCGTCGGGCTCAACGGCGTGATCTTCTGGATCACCCTTCGCCCCATCCAGAAAATTCGAATTACAGATGTCATCTCCACCAACGCTATCGCTACTCTCCTCGCCTACCTCCCATTCAAGCTCTCCGTCATTGTCCGCGTTGCTATCCACAACCGACGCGACGGCGTGCCCGTGCTGACCATCGGCGCATGGTTCGCTGCGGTCGCGGCGTTCATGCTTATCACACTCGGCCCTATCGCCCTCACGAGTATCTGGCTCAAGGACATTACCATCCTGTGGTGGGCAGTCTCAATGGGGAGTGTTGCGTTCTGCACGGTTGTCTGTTCATGGATCGCCCGGCTCTTTGCCGGTGAAAAAGGAACCCAACGGCTTGCGGCATTGAGGGTCCCCAAACGCCTGCTTGAATCGGAATCCGGTACCAAGATCCGCTCGGGCTTTGAGATGGTCGGGAACCTGCGATCCGCAATCATCGCCAACAGTATCCGCGTACTCGATGTGCTCGCATTCGCTGGACGGTTCATGATCGCCGCGACGGTCCTGCAACTGCCAATTAATCCCGCCGACGCATTCTTACTTGGCGGGATTTACTTTATCGTCGGTGTCCTATCGCCCTTCGGGCAGGTCGGCGTGCGTGAAGCAGGAACGATCGCATTTGCAAGCCTTGTCGGAATCACCGCGACCGCTGTGGGGCAGGAAGCGAGTTCATCACCCATTGCCCTCATGGTGCTTTTCGTCACCGCTGTCGAAGGCATGGTCAACCTTGTCTGCGCCGGGTTCGGCGTCGCTTGGCTGCGAGTAGACCGGCTCTTACGCACCCGCCCGCCCGGTGCGTACGATACCGAAGAATGAAAATCACCCTCGCACAACTCAACCAGACCGTCGGCGACATCGACGCCAACTCCAAACGCATTATCGACGCCATCAACCGCGCACGCGATGACGGCGCAGACCTTGTTGTGTTCCCAGAACTCAGCATCTGCGGGTACCCGCCGCGTGATTTGCTCTTGGTCGAAGACTTCGTTTCACGCTGCGCCCAAGCGATCAAATCCATCGGCGAGCACCACACCAAAGGCATCGCCGTCATCCTCGGAACACCGCTTCCAACCGACCAAGGCACCACCAACTCGCTCGTCGTCTACCAGGGCGGCGTCATGCTCGGGTACCATGACAAACGACTTCTCCCCACTTACGATGTGTTCGACGAAGACCGCTACTTCGAGCCCGGGCACCGACCGGTCGTCATTGATATCGCGGGCACCAAGGTTGGGCTCGCGATCTGCGAAGACCTCTGGCGCGGTTCCGACGCGGGGTTCTCCTCCAAGTACGACAACGAACCCGATCATGTCGCCGAACTGGTCACCCACGGCGCAACACTCATCATCGCGCCCTCGGCATCACCTTTCGTGCTCGGCAAAGACGACAAGCACCAATCCATTCTGCGATCACATGCCAAACGCTTCGGAGTCGCCGTAGTCTCGGTCAACCAGGTCGGAGGCAACGACGATCTCGTCTTCGCCGGCATGTCCTCAATCATCCTCCCCGGCGGCTCGACCGGTATTCAGTGCGCCGCATTCCAAGAAGACCTCCAAACTGTTGACCTCGACACATGCACACCAATCGACCAAATACCCCTTGATCCAGAGCACCAAATCATCGAGGCACTTACACTCGGTGTCCGCGATTATGTCCGCAAATGCGGGTTCTCCAAGGGCTGCATCGGTCTCAGCGGCGGCATCGACTCCGCCATCGTTGCCGCCCTCGCCGTGCGTGCGCTCGGGTCCGATTCCGTCATCGGTGCGTCGATGCCCGGCAAGTTTTCAAGCGATGGATCCAAATCCGATGCCTACGACCTTGCCGACAACCTCGGCATCACCTGCATCACTCCCGATCGACCCCGGATTCCACGCCGTCGCTGAAACACTCGACACCGGATTCGCAACGATCAATCAACCCGCACTTGGCGCACAACTCCCCGACATCACCCAAGAGAACCTGCAATCGCGCATCCGCGGCACCATGATGATGGCGCTCTCCAACCGCACCGGCGCACTCGTGCTCACCACCGGAAACAAGTCCGAACTCGCGGTCGGGTACTGCACGCTCTATGGCGACATGAACGGCGGGCTGGCTGTCATCGCCGACCTACCAAAGACCATGGTCTTCCGCATCTGCAGATACCTCAACGATCACTTCGCCAAACTTGGATACGCATGCCCACCGATCCCCGAGAACACCATCACCAAACCGCCGAGCGCAGAACTCGCCCCCAATCAACTCGATTCGGATTCACTCCCGGAGTACGAAACTCTCGATGAGATCATCGAGCGCCACATCGAACATTAGCAATCCGCAACGACGATCACCAAGCAAACAGGGTTCGACGCCGAGATGGTGACACGGATCTGCCGTCACATCGACCGCAACGAGTACAAACGCCAGCAAATGGCGGTCGGCATCAAGGTCACGACCATCGCCTTCGGGACCGGCCGACGGATGCCAATCGCCCAGCGTTGGACCCGGTAGTTTGACACTCCAAATAAAGCCTATTTAGCCTCTTCAACCGATTTGCTCCATCGGTCATGCTCCGAGATCGGTTTGCCACATTCGGGACACACCTCGGCGGCAAGCTCGAACAGCAGGTACCCGCACGAGCACCGTGGCTCCTCGACCTCAACACGAATCTTCAACCGACACGCCGAGCACCGCCCTTCACGATTCGAGTCAATGGTCAACCCCGCAGCGCACCGCGGACAACTTATCGAGACCGGGATAGTCCCAACAAGCATCCCCGGCTCGTCCTCGCCGGGCTTGGCACCGAACAGCATCATTGCCCCCGTCGCGATGCTCGTCCCCCCCGCCACGATCGCGCTCACCCCCATCAACCGCAGATGAAGCCTGCCCCAAAAACTGAATCCATGCGCAACGAATCCAATGAATATCACGGCGCCGGTGAGCACCCCAGCGGTCAACGCCGTGTATTTTATTATTTTTCCCAAAGGCGTGGTGAGTCTGAGCGGGCGGATCAACAACTGATGAACCGCGGTCAATCCAAGAGTAAGACTCGCCGCCCCCGTTGCCCAAATAAAACTCTCTAACCGGTAAGGCATCGATTGCTCGAACCATACGCCGATCAAAAAGAAGACCAACGAAACTATCAAGCACACCGAGCAAAGCCACAGCGTCCATCGCATCCGTCGGCTGACGGCAAGGACAACCAAGCCCCCGAGCGCGTACGCCGCAACAATGATGGTCGTCGCCAGCACCTCATCGTTGCGAAACAACCTCGGGAACACCACCGCCGTGATTCCCGCAACCATCGCCACACCGACACACCCGAGCAACGACCACAGTATCAACGACTTGAACTTCACGCATTACCCCTGTAAAACAAGGCTCAACTGCTTCCCGCACGCATCCGATCGAGCCCAGCCGGGAATGGATAGCTCGGGAACACGCCGACATTGGCGTTGCTCCACATGCACGGGCTGGGGTACACATCGCCGCGGTACCCCGTGGCGTGCATTGTCCGAAGCACTGACTCAAAGCTCGGCTCTTTCGCATCGCTCTCGCTCGTCACCAATCGATTCGAGCGCGCGCCGAGGAAACTCACCGCGCACACCGGGCGACGATCCGCTCGCCCTTGCAACATCTTGTTGACCGTTTTGAACCCTCGCGATAGATCGCCGAGCGTGAACGCCTCGCGCCCCTTGGGTCGCAGCAACGCCATCACCAGAACACTGTCCAAGTCAAACTTCAGAATATACGGCTCGCGGTCCTGGGCCGCGTGCACACGCACCGCGTCCTGGAACATCTTGGCATAACTTGTCACCGAAGCACACGACCATTGCGAAGCCGTCACGAGCGAGACGATCTGCGCAATCACGCCATGCGAGTTGTCGGCGTCGTTGACGCCACAAATGACCGTTCGGTACCGCCCGTCGATGACATCGGAGAGCAGATCTTGCCCCCACATCATGCGGATCTTCCCGCCCTGCTGCCCCGACGCCGAATCGCTCGGCAGCATCGACACGCGATCAGGGAACGATTCCGGGCTCAAAAGCGAGTCCGCATCCCCATCATAAATCTCAACATTCGGTACCGTCGCCATGGCCATTCCCTCCGCAAGGTTTCAAGATTCTAGGTCGTGTCTGATGGCTCGTCCTTCTTGGTGGGATGGGCTTCCAGCCCGTCTCTTTGTGCTTTCACTGAAGCAGAAGACGGGCTGGAAGCCCATCCCACCAAGAAAAATGATCCGCCATCAGACACACCCTATAGACCAAAACCAATGACAACAAACCCAACCTCACCCATCAAGCCCATCAATCCATGCCTGAGTCTTCTCCACCATCTGCGGCATCCCAATCTCCACAAACAAATCCCGCGCCCGAACCCACAACCCCCGAGCCTCTTCCAGATTCCCACGCGTACGCTCGATCAACCCAAGGTTCCCGAGATCGCACGCCATCCCCTCCTTGCGATCCAGTTCCTTATCGATCGCCCACGCCCGCTTGTGATACGCCTCGGCACCCTCCAGATTCTTGCGCATATACTCGATTGAACCGAGGTTCCCCAGTTGGATCGCCATCCCCTCCTTGTATTTCAGTTCCTCACTGAACGCCAACGCCAGCTTCATGTACGCCTCCGCACTCCCCAGATTTCCACGCGTACGCTCGATCAAACCGAGGTTCCCGAAA
>JAESUL010000074.1 GCA_016763115.1 Phycisphaerales bacterium
GATTTCAGAAATATCCCGGTGAAGCAGATCGCCGAGCACCTTGCTTCGGTTGTAAAAACAGAAAAATTCAAGGGTGATGACGAACTCGTCTTCACGCTCGCCCGGCTCGGCAACGGGTCCATGCGCGATGCGCTCTCGCTGCTCGATCGGCTGATGGCCTCGGGCGAGAACACGCTGAGCATGAACCTGCTCGAAGAACTCCTCGGGCTGCCCGATCATGCGTTGCTCTCGGATCTGATCGACGCGATCGCCGACGGCGAGCCCGCGGTGGTCCTGCGATCTACCGCGACCCTGCTCAATAAAGGTATCTCGGGCGAACAACTCTTCGGGTCATTGCTCGAACGGTTCCGCGACCTGATGGTCCTCGGCGCGTGCGGCAAAGACACCGACCTCGTCGAGCTCTCCGACGATGCGCGCGAAGCAGAGTTTATACGCTCACAGCGTTTCGACGCCGCGGGCGTGGTGCACATGATCGCATTGTGCGAATCCGTGCAGCGGGCGGTGAAATCTTCGCCGGCCCCACGGGCACTGCTCGATGCGTGCATGGTTCGGCTCGCGATGACCGAAAAAATCGCTGATGTCGCGGCCTTTGTCGCAAGCGGGGGGAACGCGGTAAAAAAAGCCTGAGGGCGGCCTCGGCACCCGCCGAATCGCTGCCCGCAAGAACCGAGCAACCCACACCCAAGCACCAGTTTGCCAAGCGTGAAACCGAACCGAACGATCGCACGCCCGGTCGGCGGATGAACCGCCCGGCGCAGACAGAAACGCCAAAGCCTGAACCGGTCCGTGCGCCCAAACCGCCGCCGCCACAGACGGTGCAGATGAACACCGCCGATGTCGCCAGCGATCCATTGGTCAAGAGTGTCCTCGAAGTGTTCGAGGGCGAGATCAAGCGGGTGCATCCCAAGAACTCCTAAGCCGAGAATGAATCATGTTTGACAAACTCAAAACCATGCAGGCCCTCGGGTCATTGATGAAGAACAAAGAGCAGCTCGCCGAAGCGGGCGAGCGGATCAAGTCCAAGATGGAAGCGATGCGCGTTGACGGCGAGGGCGGCGGCGGAGCGTGCCGGGCGATCGTCAACGGCAAGATGAAACTCATCGACCTCACCCTCGACCCATCATTGCTCGCCGGGATGGCGATCGACGAGAAAACCCGCAATCTGGCGACCGCTCTTATAAAAGATGCGATCAACGACGCAACCAAGAACGCCCAGGATCGTGTGCAAGAACTGATCGCCAAGGAGGCCGACGCACTCGGGCTCGGCGAACTCGCCCCGCAACTCGGCGGGCTTTTGAGCTGACACCCGTGGCACAGGCGTCCCGCCTGTGGTGATTTTTTCAATCTGCTACTTGAATGAAGAGAACACAGGCGGGACGCCTGTGCCACCGTGGAGGAAGCGTGGTCCGCGTCGAAACCATTAAAGAGTCGATCAGGGTCGAGATCGATCGGTCTCCCAGGCTCTCTGCGGATGAGGACGCCATCGACGCTGCATGGCGTGAACTGTGCGCACACAACCCGCGATACTTCAACGGCCCGATACTCGCGTTTGATTCATACGATGCGATAACCGGCGTTGTCCACGCTTCGATCGAGCAATACAAGCACCATGCGGTGCGTGATGAAATCGATGTCGGACTTTCCCTGCTCGCAGTCACTGGGATACTCGTTGCAAGAGATGAATGCGGGCACAAACGCGTGCTGCTCGGCAAACGATCGCCCAGCACCCACCGGTGCGGAAACCTGTGGGAGTTTGGACCATCCGGCGGGATCGATGTCCCCGAGGCACCAACAAACACGCTCGACCTTGATGCGATTGTCAGAGAGATCGGGCGCGAAACCATCGAGGAATGCGGAATCACGATCGCCGACTGCGCCGCGACGCCGATCGCGGTGGTGCATGACGACGCGGTGGGCTCGACCGATCTGGCCATCATGATTGATCTGGGCGAAATCCCGCCCATCGAGCACGGGTGGGAGTATCTGGAATGCCGATGGGTGGACGCCGATACGCTGAATGGGTGGACGCCGATACGCTGAATGGGTGGGTACAAACGAACCCCGATGAACTCATCGCCACCACCATCGCCCTTGCGCCCGCGGTGCTATCCTTGATGCGATGAGTGCACCAAAGCCAACATCTGAATCCACGATCGGCGTGTTTCTGTCGTCATTGGCATCCAAAGAACCCACACCCGGCGGCGGGGCTGCGGCGGCCCTAACCGGCGCCACCGCAGCAGCGACGGCTTCGATGGTTGTTGAATACTCGCTCGGAAAAAAGAAACTCGAAGCGCACGAAGAAAGCAACGCCGCTGCACGCGATTATCTCCGCCGAGCACGCGTGAAGTTCCTCACGCTGGGCGATGATGACGCGATCGGGTACGCCAAACTCAACACGCTTTGGAAACTCGACAAGGATGATCCCAAGCGGATCAAGGAATGGGACGCTACGGTGGAGGACGCGATCACACCACCCCTCGAAATAGTTTCGCTCGGGGTTGATCTGATGCGCTTGCTAGAAGCCTTGTGCGCCACCACCAACCGGATGCTCAAGAGCGACCTGGGCGTGGCGGCGGTACTGTGCGACGCGGCGTCGCGGAGCGCAGCGTTCAATGTCCGCATCAACCTACCGATGATGCCCGAGGATGCCCGAACACCAATCGAGAGCGAACTCAACAAGCAGCTCGAGCAGATTCATGATTTGTGCGCACAGATCGAAGAGCGGTGCTCGTGATGGCGGGCAAGCCCTGGTACGACGCGAAGGATCCGACGGGCAAGACCACGACCGAGGAGGTCGGGCTGCGGTTCACCTGCACGCAGTGCGGCAACTGCTGCACCGGGCCGACGGGGTATGTGAAGTTCACCGACCAAGAAGCCAAAGCGATGAGCAAGGACCTAGGCATCACGGTGGGCAAGTTCATCGAGACCTACACCCACGATACTGACGCCGGGCGATCGCTGACCGAGGGCTACAAACGCGGGTTTGGGTATGACTGCGTGTTTTTGACGCGCGATGAGCACGGAAAATCTGGGTGCAGCGTGTACAAATCGCGTCCGGCCCAGTGCCGAACCTGGCCGTTCTGGGAGGGGAATCTGTACTCCAAGGGCGGGTGGGAGCGAGCAGCGAAGAAGTGCCCGGGGATGAACCAGGGGCAGTTGCATACGCCGGCGTTGATCAAGGTCACCTGCGAGCAGGCGACGATCTCCGAACATGACGCATAAACACGCGGTTTTTTTGATCCCGCAGGCTCTAACCGCCCAATGATACTTCTTATGGACGCGTTCTGGAAGTTTGCAAAGATGATGCTGAGGTGGCGGGTGTCGCTCGCCCTTGGTTTCATGTTCGCCCTCGTCAGCGCGGGCGGGATGGCGGTGGGCGTGGCGGCGATCCAGCCCGTGCTCGACACCGTGCTCGAACCCGACCACAACGGGCTTACCGATCTGGGCAACGAGTACATCCCCAAATCATGGATCGGAACCGTGGTCTCGCAAGAATGGATCGACGAGCTCCCCCATGGGCAGTTCACCGCGATCGTCTGGATCATGAGTGCGCTCGGCGTGATGACGATTCTGGGCGCGTTCACCAAGTTCATGCACCAGTACATCTCGTTCACGGTGGTCCACCGGACGATCTCGATGATTCGGCGTGATGCCTTTGCGCGGGTGGTACACCTGCCGCTCAAGACGATTGTTGCTGAGGGACCGACCGATGCAATCTCGCGGATTGTCAACGATACCGAGGCACTCGGCGCCGGGTTTATTGTGCTGCTCTCCAAAGCCATCGCCAAGGTGCTCCAGGGCGTGCTCATGCTGGTGCTGGCGTTCTTGATCAACTGGCAGCTCTCGATCGCGGCGCTCTTGGTGCTGCCGATCCTCGCTGTGGTGATCGAACGGCTCGGCAAGCGGATTCGCCGCGCATCGGGGCGGGTGCTCACCAGCCGCGCCGATCTGTACCGTGCATCGACCGAGTCGCTGCAAGGGTTGCGGGTCGTCAAGGTGCATACCGCCGAGCGATACGAGATCGGGAGGTTCAGCAAGATCAACAAAGAGGTCCTGCGTCAGCAACTCAAGGTCCGCACCGCTCGCTCGCTTGCAAGCCCGCTCGTCGAGATGATCGCGGTGCTCGCGCTGGGCGTGTTGGTCATTGTCGCGGTCAAGCTGATCATCGACGGCACCCTCGATAAAGAAGAGTTCATGACCACGCTTGCCGCCCTCGGGTTCGCCGGCTCGATGGTCAAGCCCGTTTCCACCATGGTCAACGACATCCAGCAGTCGGCGGCAGCCGCGGACCGGCTCGATCGGCTCATGCAAGAAGAACCCGAGCCTGGGCACGAACAACGCATGCCCAAACTCGCCCGGCATCATGAATCTATCGTTTTTGACAAGGTCTCGGTGCTCTATCCGACCGCGACCCACCGGGCGATCGTCGATGTTTCCATCACGATCAAGCATGGCGAGACCATCGCGTTCGTCGGGCCCAACGGGTCAGGAAAAACAACACTACTCAGCCTGGTCCCCCGCTTGTTCGACCCCACCGAGGGACGGGTGCTCGTGGACGGTATTGAGGTCACACGGGTTCGTGTGCGCTCGCTGCGTAAGCAGATCGGGGTGGTCACGCAAGAGGTGGTGCTGTTCAAGGGCTCGATCCGCTCGAACATTGCTTATGGAAATCCGTCGGCGAGCGAAGAAGATATCCGACGGGCCGCCGAGCAAGCAAGGGCGATGGAGTTTATCGAGAACCTCCCCAATGGGCTCGACACCCATGTCGGCGAGCAGGGGCTGACGCTCTCGGGCGGGCAACGCCAAC